>CAUUSU010000043.1:0-8745 GCA_963547835.1 uncultured Campylobacter sp. | reverse complement strand
ATGTAGCAGTGCAAATTATGCGCAGGAGCTTTCTAATTTAATCTATACAAAAACAGGAAGATCCGTCGTTGTATATGGAACAAAGGGAGAGTATGGCTACAGCCATATATTTTTTCTACCAAACATTGCCGACGAAGGTATGGAGAAATTTAAACCAAATATACAAGGAGTAAAAAATGAAAAATAGTTTTCAACAGGCATTTTTAACACTAGTGACTTTGATCGCCGGGGCTTTGATGTATTGGGCATTGGATTATCGGTTTTCTCAAGATGCCGAAAGGAAAGATCCTTGTTACTATGCATATTTTAAGGTTTATGATAATAATAAAAGCAGATTCGCTTATTGCATAAATAAAGAGCTAAGGAGGGCGGCTTCTCAGATAAAATATTATTTAAAATTTCTGCCCGAAGATATTAATTTTACATCAGAAGAAGAACACGTAATAGAAGAAGGTAAAATGTTTTCGAATTCGTTTAATGAATTGAAATAATATAGTAAAATTAAATTTTGTAGTATACGGAAACGGCTTACGCTAAATGTCAAGAAATTTAAAACGGCTGGTTAGACAGGAAGCATCGACTAATATAGGAGATTTCACCGGTCTAACAGGCGCATCATTTGAAGAGATATTCTCAAGAGCGCCGAAAGACTGGAAAGTAGTACTACAAAATGACGGTAATGGAATAAAATTTGTAGAAGTTGTAGATGGAAAAAAGATAGACAGGGTCAGAATACATGCACCGGAAAATAATCCAGATTTACCAAGCACTGCAAATACCAATAACGGATGGGTTTTAAGAATTCATGCTAGTAGGAAAAAGTATTTTGATGATTCCGGTAAAATATTAGGACGTAATACTGATGAAACCCATATCCCAATAAAAGGAAACCCAAATGCAAATTAAAGGAAAAGAGATATTTGAGAAAGGCGGTCTTATGTTTCATTTAAGCCTAATGGCTTCTTTGGAATACCAGGATAAATATATCGTTCATCCTACGGCTAAATATTATGAAAGCCCATCTGAAATGGCAGATCTTTTATATACCGAATGCGAAAATGCTTTATTGGAGCGGTTTAAATTTTGCTTCCTGCCATACGAGAGAGATGCACTAAGAGAACTTTTGGAGCTCATAGATAGATACTTTAAAGATCAAAGCTTATTAGAAGGCATAGGTGAGTATTTGGTATATCACAATAAATCCTGGATAGAGGTCAGAGAATTAGCTTTAAAAACTTTGCATATTTTCGGATATGATTTAGGTGACTTTGATCTGTATTAAGCTCACGGAGACAGCACTTAAATAAAAAGGAAACCCAAATGCAAATTGATGGAAAAAAGATATTTAATAAAGGTACGCTTTTATTTAGGCTATGTCTGATGGCTTCTTTTGAATTGCAAGAGAAAAATATTGCACACCCAACATTGGAACGCTATTTATCACCTGGAGAAATGGTAGATATGCTATATTTTTCTTGTGAGTAGGCTTTGAAAGAGGAATTTGAATTTTGCTTCCTGCCATACGAGAGGGATGCGTTAAGAGAACTTTTGGAGCTCATAGATAGATACTTTAAAGATCAAAGCTTGCTAGAAGGCATAGGTGAGTATTTGGTATGTCAAAATAAATCCTGGATAGAGGTCAGAGAATTAGCTTTAAAAACTTTGCATATTTTCGGATATGATTTAGGTGACTTTGACCTATATTAAGCTCACGGAGCAGCACTTAAATAAAAGGAAACCCAAATACAAATTAACGGAAAAGAGATATTTAGAAAAAGCGGGCTTATGGTTAATCTATGTCGTATAGCTTCTTTGGAATATCAAGTTGATCATTTGATTCATCCCGCGGTTGAATATTACGAAAGCCCGTTGGAAATGGTAGAATTTTTATATACTGAATGTAAAAATGCCCTATTGGAGCAATTTGAATTTTGCTTCCTGCCATACGAGAGGGATGCGCTAAGGGTACTTGTGGAACTTATAGATAAAAATTTTAACGACCGCGGCTTATTAGAGGCGGATGATTACGAATACCTAGTCCATCGCAATCCATCCTGGATAGAGGTTAGAGGGCTAGCCTTAAAGACTTTGCATATTTTCGGCTACAAACCATATAACTTTAATTATGATTAGCCCGTATTAGACCTAGCAGAATGAAATTTATCCTACATATCTTTAATCTGCTACTATGTCTAAGCGCCTGGGCTTCTATAGATATTAATGGTATAGGCATAAGCGGCAGTAAAACACAAAAATCAAGGGTTTATATCCGTAAAATTTAAAAATTCCTAATAAGGAAATAAAATGAAATTTTTACAACGATACAAAAATATTATTCTATTACCGTTTATGCTAATTATTTCGTTTTTTATTTTTCGTATGATTTATACGGAAGCAATTAGTGAGTGTGCTCCAATGCGGCTTTTTTCAAAAAATTCTCTAAGCAATAGTGATTATGTTGAGTTAAAAGCAAAATGCATAAAAAAGCTTTGGAAAATAACGATAACCACCTTATTATGCAGTATTTTAAAAGAGAAACGAGCGAGTGCCTCGAAATTATTGATGAATCGTCAAAAATTCCGCATAATTTGATTAGAGTTAATAGCTTTGAAGAATGGAAAAAATTAAGACTTACAGATACTGACAATATAATTTGTCCTATTGGTAATCCTAAAAAGAGCGATATTAGCAATGAAAGCAAATAAATTTATAAATTATTCAAATTAATGAAGTTGGGCTGCTCATCAAGCAAAACATTAGCCGCAATTTGAAGTGTAAATTTCAAAATTTACTATTTTGTGCCGCGCGTTTTTTGCGACTGCATATCCGATAAATTTTAAAATAGCGCCGCAAAAGACGCCGTAAAAAAAGCGAAATTTAACGCGAAATTTTATATAATCTTGCGATTCAATGCGAGGAGATAGGATGAATAAAAAGGCGTATTTCGGGAGTTTTGGCGGGCAGTTTGTGCCTGAGACGGCGATGTTTGCGCTCGAGGAGTTGGAGGATGCGTACAACACCATAGCGCAGACGAAGGAATTTAAAGACGAGCTGGGTTACTTGCTGCGCGAATATGCGGGGCGTCCGACGCCGCTATATCACGCCGCGCGCCTTAGCGAGCACTACGGGCATGAAATTTATCTAAAGCGCGAGGATCTCAACCACACGGGCGCTCATAAGATCAATAACGCCCTAGCGCAGGCGCTGTTAGCCAAAAAAATGGGCAAAAAAAAGATCATCGCAGAAACCGGCGCGGGGCAGCACGGTGTGGCGACGGCGACTGCAGCGGCGCTATTTGGGCTTGAATGTGACGTGTATATGGGCGAGACCGACGCCGCGCGCCAGCAGCTCAACGCCTTTAGGATGCAGCTTTTGGGTGCAAATTTAATCAAAATCGGCACCGGTTTAAAAACGCTCAAAGAGGCGACCACCGCGGCGATTCAGGCGTGGGTAAATGAGATCGAGAGCGTATTTTATGTCATCGGCTCGGCGGTCGGACCGCATCCGTATCCTAAGATGGTTAGGGATTTTCAAAGCGTCATCGGCACTGAGACCAGATCGCAGCTCGCAAGTAAAGGGATTAAAGCCGACTACGTTCTAGCCTGCGTGGGTGGCGGAAGCAATGCGATAGGAATTTTTAGCGCGTTCGTAGACGATCCCGCCGTGCAACTCATCGGCGTCGAAGCGGGCGGCTTGGGCGCGCATACCCCTTATCACGCAGCGACCATTACTAACGGGCGCGCAGGCATCATCCACGGCATGAAAACGATCGTACTGCAGGATAAATTCGGCATGATCGAGCCCGTACACAGCATCTCGGCGGGGCTTGATTATCCTGGAGTAGGTCCGGAGCACGCGCATCTGCACGAGATAAGTCGCGCAAAATACGAAGCCGTAACCGACGATGAATGCATCGCGGCGCTTAAACTGCTATCTAGACTAGAGGGCATCATCCCCGCGATCGAAAGCGCGCACGCGTTAGCGTATTTGCAAAAGCTCTGCCCGCAGCTAAAGGGCAAAAAAACGATCGTCGTAAACGTAAGCGGCAGGGGCGATAAGGATATGGATACCGTGATGAATTACAAAAAAGGAACGATTTATGGATAAGATCAAAGCGGCCTTTGCGGGCAAAAAGGCGAACATCGGCTATATCGTGGCTGGCTATCCGAGCCCCGCACACACGAAGGAGTTTTTGTCAAATTTAGACGAAAGCGCGATCGATCTGCTTGAGATCGGCATTCCGTATTCCGATCCGCTCGCAGACGGCCCGGAAATTTTTAAAGCGAGCTTTTCCGCGGTGCAAAACGGCGTAAACGCGGGCACAGTATTTGAAATTTTAAAAGAGGTGCAAACGCGCAAGCCGCTCGTGTTTTTGGTCTATTACAACGTGATCTTTGCCTACGGCGCGCGCGAGTTTGTAGCGCAGGCGGCGCGCTACGGTATCAGCGGACTAATAATCCCCGATCTGCCATATGAGGAAAACGAGGAAATTTTCGCGCTTTGCGAAGAGTTCGGTATCGCGCTCATCCCGCTTATTAGCGTTACGAGCGAGCACCGTGCCGCGCGAGTTTTGAGCCGCGCACGAGGCTTCATCTACGGCGTAGGCGCTATCGGCGTGACCGGAAGTAAGCAAACTCCGATCTCGCGCCTAAAAAATATGGTCGCAGATCTTAAAAAAATGAGCGATCTTCCCGTGGCGATCGGCTTTGGTATTCGCAGCCCTAGCGACGTTCGCGCCACGAAAGAATACGCAGACGGCGCTATCATCGGCACTGCGATCGTAAATTTATGCGCGAACTACGGCGGGCGCGAGCTGCAAAATAAGATCGCCGAACTTTTTAACTAACGGAAAGAGCATGAAAAAGATATTTTTGATTTTAATCGCAAATTTTTGCCTCGGCGCCAATCTGATGCAATACGATCTCTTCAACCACGACGACAGCGTCGACATCGCCTTGGCGTTTGACTCCGCATACAAGCCAGACATCGTGCGCCGTGTCGATGGGCAGTCGATGAGCCTTATTTTAAAAGGGCTTGGCGGCGATGAGAAATTCAACGAAATGCGCACCAACCAAAAGGTCTTAAAAAGCTTTACGATAGCACCCAAAGGCAAGGATATCGAGATAAATTTCCCCACTGGAGCCGATCTGTCGGTTGATGCTCTTACTCAAGACGGCAATTTAAAGCTCATTTTGCGCGTAAAAAATCCCGCTTTCGATCAAAGTAAGATGAGCGTCAAAAGTGAGGCGAGTGAGACGGCGCAAAGCGGTAGCAGTGGAGTTTCTGTAATGCCGATAATCGTAGCGTTATTGCTTGCAGCCGCGGCTTTCGTCGGCGTACGAAAATTTTTATCACACAAGCCGCAAAAAAGTATCGACGAGACATGGCGGGTTTTTGAAGACGACGCTAGCATGGATAGCGCTGATGTGGACGGAGCGGGCATAGATGAAATTTTAAACGACTCCTCTTTTAAAAATCAGAGCGGATCAAAGAACGCAAATTTTACCAATTATTCTGACTCGCAGGAGTTTGCGAAGAAAGATGAAGCCTCTGCTTTAAATTCCAAAAATTCTAACGACTTAAAAAACGTAGATAGCGCAGATTTTTTAAGAGGCGAGAACGTGAGCGAAGAGAGCATGCGCGATGAAGTTGCGCGTGCCGAGCGTTCGGAAGCTACGGAGGCGGACGAAAGCTCTGAGAGCGCCGAGAATATAAGAGCAGCGGATAAAATTTCGCCGCTTAAAGTAAGCTCTGCCGAGAGTGGTACGATGGAATTTCGCGAGGGAGCAAAAGAAAGATCGGATGCAAAAGAGCCCAAGATTTCGGCATTTAGAAGCATTTTAGAAAATGAGCTGCTTAGCTCGAATACCGCAAGACCTAGCGACGTGCGAGTAGAGCTTGTGCGCGAGATCGACGAAAATAATGCTGCCGTAGTGCTAAGCTTCGCGGGCAAAAAACATCTAGTGGTGTTAAAAAACTCCAACGCTATCGATTGATTAGGCGTGGAATTTCGTAACTTGCGGGCTTTGCAACCCATAAAATTTTGCAGTTTGTTAAATTTTAAAAATTGTGGAATTTTATAGCGCTAGAAATTTATGCCACATTTAAGCCCCCATCGCCAAAAGGTCACTATGAGGTTTAAATTTGAAAAGAAAGAAGGGCGAAAGCTCGGGTAAGTTTTAAAATTTAACCCGCGCCTCGCCCGTATAAGCTTAATCTAAAATCTTACTTCCAAATCGACGTAGAAATTTCGTCCAACGCCTACTGCTACAGTTTCGCGCGTGCGGTTTGCGTTGATGTAGTGGCGATCAAAAATATTATTTACGCCAAAGCTTACGTCCGCGCCGTCAAGGACTGGAATAACGCCGTTTTTGATCTTGTAACTTCCTCTAAAATTAGCGATCGTAAAGGACTTATCTACATAAAAATACTCCCTCCCGCGTGCAAAATATGAAGCGGGTTTGGAATGAGGTTTGAAATAGTGGCTCACCTGAAATCCTAGACTCAAATCTTGCAGCGGCGAATAATCTATGTTCGCGCTTAGTTTTTTGGCGTGGTTATTGATGTTTTCGTGCGTCTTTTTATTGTAAATTCTAAGTCGCTCGAAGCTCGCGCCGAAATCAAAGTCCTGCGTTTGGTAGTTTGAGCTTAGCTCAAAACCATGCCTTTTGGCTTGATCGATATTTTGATACTGCCCGTATTGTTGCGAAAAGCCGCCCGGCGGCACACCCAGATGCGGAAGCGCCTTTATACCTATCATATCTTCGATCTTGCCGTTAAAATAGATAAATTTCATATCGAAGTGATCGTCCGTAAAAATTTCATCCTGTTTAAAACTAAATCCGACCTCGTACTCTTTGACGGTCTCGGGCTTTAGATCGGGATTTGGGATATAATAATAATGCATGTTCATCGGCCCTGCTTGCGATGTTTCGTGCGGCGTAGGCGCGCGGAAACTCTCGCTGTATCCCGCTAAAAGCGTAAGTTTATCGAAGAGCGTATAGGCAATCGCCGCGCGCGGAGAAAATCTGGAATCTTTAAATTTAGCCGATCTGCCTTTGATGTCGCGATCGAATCTATCGTATCTACCGCCTAAGGTAAGCTCTAAATCATCGTGCAAGCGGATCAGATCTTGCGCAAAAAGTCCGTAGCTATTATATTCGTTCGGAAAGGAGGCGAAATCTCTTAGCGCTCCATTTTGGATAAAGATCGCATCCTCCTGCCTGTTTTCGTAATCGCCGCCGAAAGCGAAGCTATGATTTAAAAAGCCCGTATCAAATTCCGAGATATTTTTGATCTCTAGTCCCTTACGATCGTCTTTGTTCGTGTAGCTGCCGGTAGTTGCGCCGTCGATGTAGCCGCGTTTATACTCAGCTCTGCTTTTATAGGCCTTAAAAGACATATCCACTAGCGGGCTTTGCGGCGTAAAGCTCCAATCAAAAACATAATCTCTTTGGCTTAAATTTCCGTGCACGAAGAGATCTGCGTCGTTTTGCCATAATGTCTGTCACATCGTGTGTAAATTTTCGTCGTAATCAAAGGCGCTGAAGCTTATGCGGTGATCGTCCAAATTCGCGCCGATCTTAAAAAATCCGGTATCGATATGCTCGTTATTAAAGCTCTTGTCGTAGTCCAGGGCGTAGTGCGTGCCGCCGTCTGCGAGCTTGATATTGCCGTAGCTTGCGCGCTTACCGTAGAGTAAAACGTTGATCGGAATTTCCTCTCCCTTGCCGTAGATTGCGCCGCGCGTGCTATGCATATTGTTTGATTCAAGCCTCTGTCCTAGCATCAAGCCTACGCTTTTGCCCTCGCTTAGATAATCGCTCGCGCTTTTGGTTTGCATATTTACGATACCGCCGATCGCACCCGAGCCGTGAAGCACGGACGAGGCGCCCTTTATGACCTCGACGCGCTTTAAAATGTCGCTATCGGTGCGGAAGGATGAGATCATATTGGAGTACATCCCCGCGCTTCTGCGCACGCCGTCTTGCTTGATGATGACGCGCTCGTCGCTTTGATATCCGAATCCGCGGATCTGAAACTGCCTGCCGATCTGACGTCCCATATCCATGCTACCGTCAACGCCCGGTATCTGCATAATCGAATCGATCACGTTGGTTTTGGCTTTCATATCCTTGGGGGTTAAAATTCCGGCCGAGCCCGCGTATTTTAGGTTATCGACCGCGCTTACCGTCGCTTGCACGACGATTTGGCCTAGATCTTGCGACTTTGTGGCGTTGTTTTCGGCCGCATTCGCTCCGCCTATCGCGCCTATTGCAAGCGGCACCAATAAAATTCACTTTTTCATACCCGCCCTTTAAAATAAAATTGAAATACATTATTATATATCTACATACTTAAATAAGGTTGAAATTTAATTTCAAAAACATTTGAAATTTGTTTTTATTGGTGGAAAGTACTGCCCCCGTCTAGGCCGCTTGCGCGTTTTGGCTACGTCATGCCTGCACTCTATTTGCGCCATTTCTGTCCCCTCAGCTCTGGTCTACCTGTATCCGTTTGTATCGTGTTCCGTATGACCGCCTCTGTGCCATGGCTTTTCGTTTCGATTCGTTTGCGCCACGCTCAGGTTGCTAAATTTGGCACTTCTATCGCAGCAAAGAGTCTAAATTTAAACGCTCTCGATTTGCTTGCGTTTAAATTTAGCGGCCGCCCGCGCGATTTTAAAATTTAGCTTTTCGCAAATTTAGATCGGAATTTATTTACTTTTTATTTTACAAAGGATAA
>CAUUSU010000042.1:0-8776 GCA_963547835.1 uncultured Campylobacter sp. | reverse complement strand
AATGTCGAAGGCAATCAAATTTTTGACGGCTCCGTGGATGTCGTAGTTTGCGACGGATTTATCGGTAACATTATGCTAAAATCCAGCGAAGGTGTCGCAAGCGCTATCGGCAAACTTATTAAAAACGAAACAAAAAAATCCCCGATCGCCATCGCTGGCTCCATCTTGATGAAGCGCGTTTTTAAAATTATCAAGAAAAGCACAGATTATGATGAATACGGCGGCGCGCCACTTTTAGGCGTCAAAGAATGCGTCATCATAAGCCACGGCAAAAGTACCCCGAAAGCCGTTAAAAACGCGATCTTTCAGGCGCTTAAATTTGCAGATTCCAAAATCAACTCCGCGATAGAAAGCGAAATTTCTTCAAACGAATAGGAAAACGAATGCAAAAAGCCTCGATGATCTCAATCGCAGCATACGCGCCGAGCGAAATTTTAACCAATTTCGATCTTGAAAAGATGGTTGAAACGAGCGATGAATGGATCGTCAAGCGAACAGGCATTCATGAGCGCCGTATCGCGAAAGGCGAGAGTACTAGTGATCTAGGCGCGAAAGCGGCGTTAAAGGCGATCGAGCGTAGCGGCTTACAAAAAAACGAGATCGATGCGATAATTTGCGCCACGATCTCGCCCGATTATTTCTGCATGCCCTCGACTGCGTGTGTCATCGCAGATAAACTGGGCTTAAATTTCGGCATCACGGCATTTGATATAAATGCCGCCTGTACAGGCTTCATCTATCTTTTGGAGCTTGCAAAATCCCTCATCGAAAGCGGTGCTAAAAAACACGTATTGATAATCGGCACGGAAAAGTTAAGCTCTATAGTCGATTGGAGCGACCGCGCTACGTGCATACTTTTCGGCGACGGCGCAGGCGCTGCGGTTATCGCGGCGCGTGACGATAACGAAATCATCGACATTCATACCGCTAGCGACGGCAGCAAGGGCGATCTTCTCATCACCGCAGCCCCTGGTAGCGTCAATCCACTCAGCCAAAAAATTATCGACGAAAAGCTAGGCTTTATGCAGATGGCGGGGCGCGAGGTCTTTAAAATAGCGGTGCCGACGCTTAGTAACGACGTCATGGAGATTTTGGCGAAAAATAAAATTTTGCCCGAGCAGGTCGATCTTTTCATCCCACATCAGGCAAATTTACGCATTATCGAGGCAGTCAAGGCGAGATTAGAATTTAGCGACGAACAGTGCGTGCTTACGATCGGCAAATACGGCAACACGAGCTCGGCGTCGATTCCGATGGCAATCAATGACGCTTACGAGAGCGGCAGGCTCAAAAACGGCTCGCTTATGCTACTTGATGCGTTCGGCGGCGGCTTTACGTGGGGCAGCGCGCTTTTGAAATTCGGTGGCAAGAGCATAAACTAGTGCTTTTTAAATTTCATTATCTTTGAATTTCGCCATATTTAAGAGTTAAAATTCCAAGCTTATTTACAAAACTAATTTCAAATTTATATTTATTCCGAGTTAGGTTTCAAAATTTTAAAATGAAGCGTTTGCGATTGAAAGCATATTATAATCTTGCGCAGTTAACATATCGGCTTCTGCGTGAGATAGTAAAACGACGTTAGTCTTAGGTCTGCTGCTTTTTGGCGGCGGGCTTTTAGAATATAAAAGAAATCAAATATGCGATAGCCTAAATGGGTGTTAATTTCAGCTGATTCTATACATTAACGGCTTGTAATTGGCTGCAAAGCTCGGCAAGTATTTTTACGGCGGTGTATGTGGATCTTTTGAGCGACCTACACATAGGCTGTAGAATAAAATTCAAATACCAAAACGCTCACAACAGCAAGTATCAAATTGCCTTAGATTTGAAATTTAGCATAAACGCTAGTAAATTTAATCAAATACCGCAAACGAGGCTATAAAGGATCGCTATGCCATGAGCGAAGAGGCGTCGTATCTCTAAATATCTATAGGGTATAAAGCCTCCAGGTATCTCTCGTTATCAATATATTATCTCTATATAGATAGCAGCGAGCCAGAGGGCGCAGCCACGCTATAGCTGCAGACTGAAGCGGTCAATGCGTTTAGTTTTAGTGCGAAAGCTACAGATATTTATAGGTTTTGATGGTAGGCCTAGCTCTATGCCATTCCAAGCATTTAAAAATTTTAGCACGAAATATCATCTCACAGTTACGGACGACAGGTATTAAAGCATATTATTGGGGCAATTTTTTATAAATTTTAAGTTCAAATTCCATTCGGATAAAATTTAGATTTATTTTTCAGAAAGCGATCTAAAATTATTTAAAATTCCTCCGCTAGCTTGGACTATCTAGCGTCTTGCTCGTGTGTCCGGTTTAAAATTTTAAATAACGTAAAATCCCAAATTCTCGTGCTTAAGGATAATTTTTCTGATCTCTTTTAGTAAGCTAAGCGAGGCTTCGATTTCGACGCGGCGGGTGCTGACACTCTCGATGTTCGCGCCTACGCTCACCCCCTTTGCGAGGGCGTATTTATAGATGAAATCAAACATCTCTGCGCACAGCGCTGTTGAACTTTGCAAAATATCGACGCTGCTTTGCAGCCGTTGCTGCAAAAAATCTGGCACCGAGATGCCAAGCCACTTCATAAACTCAAGCGTCTTTAGGCTGCCGCACGGCGTGAAAGTAAAGATTATCGGCACCTTTTTGCACTCCAAAGCAGCGTAATCGTCGATGAAATCTTTGGCGTTTTGTACATTATAAACCGCCTGAGTGATAAAAAATTCGCACCCGTCCGCAGTCTTCTCCGCGATTTTTAGGTGCTCGTCGCGGCTCTTTTCATGGCGTTCAGGAATGCAGATGCCGCCTAGGCAAAGATGCGGCGCCACGAGTCGCTTGAGCTCATAGGCGCAGCTTAGATGCAGTTTGCATTCTTCGTTTTTAGAGCTCGCCCCCACGAAAACGCCCAGTCCGCTTGCGGCATGCCTTAGAATTTCGCAAAATTCCGCTTCGTCATATTTGCCTACCGCGCGGTAGATGATCGCTTCTTTATCGGTATGTAGATACTGCGTGTAGTAGCGCGCAGGATCGATCGTATGCACAAAAGGAAAGGTTCGCTCATCTTTCGTGCGCGCGCTTTCGTCTTGTAGATCGTAGATGACGATGCCGTCGCATTCGCATTCGCCTAGGCGCTGCGACCACGCCGTACCTAGGCGCTCGAGCTCGTCTTGAGAGGACGTGATTTTAGGCGGAACGATGCCGTAGAGTAGAATTCCGCTTTTTCCGTTTCTAATTTTTTCTTTTAACACTTGCCATTCCTTGATTTTTCGCGCATTTTAGCAAATTTAAATTTAAAAATTTAAATGATATAATGCCGAGCAAATTGCAAATTTAAGGAACGCAATGAAAACGCTTCAAGAAAATTTAAAGCTTTTTTATCTAGGGCTCGAAAACAGCGAGCCATTTTTGTATAAAAACAAGGATCTGACGACCCACGCGCTTATCATCGGAATGACCGGCAGCGGTAAAACGGGACTTGGCATCACGCTGCTAGAGGAAGCCGCGATCGATAATATCCCATCCATCATCATCGATCCGAAGGGCGATCTAACGAATTTAGCTCTTACTTTCCCGCAGATGAGGGCTGAGGATTTTGAGCCCTATATCGACGAGACCGAGGCGCAAAACAAAGGTCTTAGCGTGCGCGAGTACGCCGAGCAAACCGCAAATACCTGGCGTGAGGGGATCGAGGGCTCGTATCAAGACCTGGCGCGAGTACAGCTTTTGAAAAACAGCGCCGATTTTAGAATTTATACGCCCAAATCAAGCGCAGGGCTTGGGATCAGCCTACTAAGCGACTTTGAAGCGCCGAAAGGCTTAAACGAAGAGGATTTGAATAACTACGTTGGCGGTATCGCCACTAGCGTGCTAAGCCTCGCAGGGATTAGCAGTGATAATCTCAGCTCACCGGAATTTTTACTGATCAGCCAAATTCTGTCCTACCATTTTAACAAAGGTGAGGGGGTGAGCGTGGTGGATCTCATCGCGCAGATCGGCAACCCGCCTTTTGATAAGATCGGCGTTTTTGACGTTAATACCTTTTTTCCGAGCGATAAGCGAATGGCGCTTGCGATGAAGATTAACGCACTCATCGCAAGCCCGAGTTTTAAACTTTGGTGCGAGGGCGAGCGGCTAAATATCGCCAAGATGCTCTTTGATGAAAACGGCAGGGCGAGAGCGAATATATTTTCCATCGCGCATCTAAACGACGATGAAAGGATGTTTTTCGTCACGCTGCTTTTGGGCGAGATGATCAAATGGATGCGCACCACCAGCGGTACGAGTTCCTTGCGCGCCGTGCTTTATATGGATGAAATTTACGGCTTCTTCCCTCCAAACGGCAATCCGCCGAGCAAAACTCCGATGCTTACGCTGCTGAAGCAGGCTCGCGCGTTCGGTCTTGGTTGCGTTCTATCGACGCAAAACCCGGTCGATCTCGATTACAAGGGGCTTAGCAATATCGGTACGTGGTTTATCGGGCGCTTGCAGACCGCGCAGGATAAAGAGCGCGTCATAAGCGGCTTAAGCGGTATCGGCTCAAATCCGATCGATAAAAGCGTTCTGATGGAGAAAATTTCAAATCTTAAAAAGCGAAATTTTTTGGTAAAAAACATCAACGAGGACGTGCTGCGGATAATCGAGACGCGCTTTGCGCTAAGTTATTTAAAGGGCCCTTTAAGCAACGAGCAAATTTCAAATTTAATGAAAGACAAAAAGGCTGAAATTTCATCCGTGTCGGGCGCCACTCAAGGCGTCAAATCCGCCAGCGCCGCCAAGCCTGTAGTTTCTGCTGAAATTTCGCAGCTTTACAGCTACGGCGCGAGCCTTGAGCTAAGCCCGTATCTGTATGCAAGCGCAAAGATGCGATTTTGCGACAAGGGAGTCGATTTTACGCAGCAGCGTTCCTTTTTGCTTTCGCTTTCGGACGCAAGCGAAATAGATTGGAATGAAGCAAGCACGCGAGAAGTTGCAAATTTAAGCGGACATGAGCAAGCGGGCTCGCTCTACGGCGCGCTTCCTAGCTTCATCGCGGGCGCAAAAAATTTAAACGCTCAGCTTAAAAGCTTTAAGGAGTGGCTATATCGCAATGAAAAACTCGAGCTTTTTAGCGCGCTTGATCTGCTCTCAAAGCCGGGCGAGAGCAGGGAGGAATTTTTCGTGCGCCTAGGTGATAGGGCGAATGAAGCTCTAGAGGCCAAAACCGACGAGATCGCGGCTAAATTTGAAAAGGAAAAGGCGCGCCTTGAGGATAAAATTTCTCGCGCTAGCGAAAAATACGAGAAAGAAAAGGGCGACGTGCTAAGTCGCGGGGTGGATGCGGCGCTAAACATAGGTGGAGCGATCTTAGGCGCGTTTTTAGGCCGCTCGCGCAGCGCTAGCAATATCTCTAAAGCGATCAGCGGCGCCAAGAGCGCGCATAAAATTTTAAACGAACGAAGCGAAGCTAAAAATGCCGAAAATAGCCTAAGCGCACTACAAGAGGAGTTGGAGGTGCTTACGCAGAAATTTGAGGCTGAAGTGGACGCGCTAAAACAGAGCCTGGATCTGAAAAATATTAAACTCGAAACGAAAGAAATTTCGCCGAAGAAAACCGACATCTACGACGAGAAAATTTCGCTACTTTGGAAGAGCTAAAGGGAGAATTTTATGGATAAACTTAGTGGAATTTTAAATATCATATACGCCGCACTCTGCGATCCGAGCTCAAAATATTTTCTAGGAGATGAGCATGGAATTCTAGGAAGTGGAATTCTTGGAATTTTATATAGGACATTTACGGCGCCGAATTTTTGGTGCTACTTTGCTGCGTATCTGATCGCTGCGATCCCCTTTGGGCTTTTGATCGGCAGATACCTAGGCGGCGTGGATATCAAAAGAGAGGGTAGCGGCTCCATAGGCGCTACCAACGTCCTTCGCGTCTTAAAAACTCGCGATCCGCAAAAAGCAAAAAAGCTCGCGATCCTCACGGTTGCCTGCGACGCGCTAAAGGGCGTCCTGCCGATACTGATCGCGCGGGCTTTAGGCTTTGATGAAAACGTGCTATGGAGCATGGCTGTCTTTGCAGTACTTGGGCATTGCTTCAGCCCGTATCTGAAATTTAACGGCGGCAAGGGCATTGCGACGGGAGCCGGCGTGCTTGCTTGCTTCATCCCTATCGAGCTTATCATCGCGCTTGCAGTTTGGTTTGTAGTCGGCAAGACGGTTAAAATTTCATCCGTAGCATCGCTTGCAGCGGCGCTCGCGCTAGTTATCGCAAGCTACGTGATCCATCCGCAGATGCCAGCGATCAACACTCATGCGCCGATCTTTCTGATAGTTTTCATCGTATTTTATAAACACGCGCCTAATATCGCTAGGCTGCTTAAGGGCGAGGAAAAGCGCGTAGTATGATTAAAATTTTAATCGAAAAGCTGGAATTTGGCGCGATAATCGGGACGCTGGATTTTGAGCGCAAGCGCGAGCAGCGCATATGGGTGTGGGCGAAGTTTGGAGCAGAAGAATTTATCGATTACGCGCGGGTTTGCGAATATATCAAAGCGGAGCTTCGCGAGAAAAAATTTCGCCTCATAGAGGACGCGCTAAAATACTTCGCGCAGGAGTTTCACTCAAAATTTCGATCGATGGATTATTTTTATATGAAAATTTTAAAGCCCGAAATTTTACAAGACGCGAGCGTCGGCGCGGAAATAGAGATAAAATTTTAAAATTTCTTTAAAAAATCTTGAAATTTTGCTTAAAATATGTTAAAATCGCCGCAAAATTTTAAGGCAAGGAAATTAAATGAGAATTTTAATAGTCGAGGACGAGGTGACTTTAAACAAGACGATAGCGGAGGGCTTGATGGAGTTCGGCTATCAGACGGATACTTCCGAGAGTTTTAAGGACGCAGAGTATTATATCGGCATTAGAAATTATGATTTGGTGCTAACCGATTGGATGCTAGCTGACGGCAATGGCATCGATCTCATCGCATTAGTTAAGCAAAAATCCGCGCGCACCTCTGTCGTCGTGCTATCTGCAAAAGACGATAAAGAAAGCGAGATCAAAGCGCTTCGCGCGGGCGCGGACGATTTTATCAAAAAACCTTTCGACTTTGATGTTTTAGTAGCACGCCTCGAGGCTAGACTTCGCTTTGGCGGCTCAAATATCATCAAAATCGACGATCTCATCATCGATCCGGATGAGGAAAAGATCACATATCTAGGTCAAGAGATCGAGCTTAAGGGCAAGCCGTTTGAGGTTCTAACGCACCTAGCGCGCCACAGCGATCAGATCGTAAGCAAAGAGCAGCTGCTAGACGCCATCTGGGAGGAGCCCGAGCTTGTTACGCCAAACGTCATTGAAGTAGCGATCAATCAAATTCGCCAGAAAATGGATAAGCCTCTAAATATCTCTACGATCGAGACCGTTCGCAGACGCGGATATAGATTTTGCTTTCCACAAAAAGCCTAAGAGTCCGCTTTGTAATACAATTAGCATCCGCTTCGTTGATGCTAATTGTCATTTTTTCGGTAATGCTCTATAATTATATGAGAATTACCATCTTCGAAACTCCCGTTCAAAATTTAATCCAAAGAGCACAAAAAATCGTAGACGCCTCCATGCCGCCTGAGAAAATTTCATCTTTTTTACAAGACGCATCCGGTGAATACGAGAGCAAAATCATCGAAAACGAAAGTATCAATAAGCCTAAATTTATCGAAAGTTCCGAGGGCGGCAGGAGCTATTTACAGCTGCACTATCCCTACGACAAGGATAAAATTTTAAGCATCCGAGCCGACGTGAGCGTCTATGCAAACATCGTAAATCAAATACTCATCGACATCATTTTGGTAAATTTGACGATGATATTTTTGGTGGTGTTTTACGCGATGTTTCTCTCGCGCATGCTGCTGATGCCGATTAAGCTGATCAGCCAAAGGCTCGCTTCGGTGGATGAAAAATTTCTAAAGCCGATCGACGCAGCGGAAATTCCAAGCGAATTTAGCCCGCTTTCAAACAGCATTAACCGCCTACTTGAGCGCATTGAAACCTTCATTTTGTATCAAAAAGAGCTTTTTATCGGCATCGCACACGAGCTTAAGACTCCGCTTGCGGTTATGAAAACCAAAAACGAAGTTACGCTGATTAAGCCGCGCGAGAGAGAGAAATATATCGAGGCGCTTAAAAATAACAACGATTCGATCGATAGTATGAATAAGATGATCAGTTCGATCCTAGAGATCGGGCGACAGGAGGGGGCACAGTTTGAAGCGCCCGAACAGACCGATATGATCGCGTATCTACGGGAGCTATGCGTAGGCTTTAAAATTTTAGCGCGTACGGCGGGTAAAGACTTGACGATGGATCTTAAGCCTGAACAGCTTGAAATTTTAGTGCAGAAAAGCCTCTTTATGCACGTGATTCAAAATTTTATCCAAAACGCCATAAAATTTTCTCCTGATGGCGAAAAGGTGCTGATCGAGAGCGAAATTTCGGATGGAAATTTCATAGTGCGGGTCGCAAACAAAGGCGAGCCGCTTAATGAAGAGATCGATTATTTCGCCCCTTTTAAGCGCTACGGCGGCAAGCCTGGAGCGGGGCTTGGGCTATTTTTAGCCAAAAACGCCGCACAAGCGATGGGCGCGCAGGTGGATCTTAAAAATGACCAATCCCGCCATCTGATCGTAGCGAGCTTCAAGCTTCCGCTGAAAAATTTAAAAAACAATCCGAAATTTCGCTATTTTAAAACAAAATGAAGCTTTTTATGGTATAAACGCCATAAATTTTTTC
>CAUUSU010000041.1:0-8936 GCA_963547835.1 uncultured Campylobacter sp. | reverse complement strand
ACGAAGCGCCGCGCAGCCCCGCACCATCGGCACGTCCCGCTCGTAAAACATCTCCACGCCCTCAAGCTTGCCCGCGCCCCCTCGCATACTTGTCGTGCCCATCTTGGCGACGAATTGCGCCTGCGAGACGAAAGGCACCTGCACGGCAATTTGCCGCTCTTTTCAAAAAGCGAGCGGGTAAAAGAGCTAGCACCTATGACGGCCGTTAGCTTGTCGTAGTCCAGAGGGCAGACCCATGACGCGCTCATGACGTCCCGCACGCCGTCAAATTCGGCCGAGACCATGACGGTCGGCCCGTGATTTATGAGGCGATACGCTTTGTGAAGTTCGACAGGTTTTAGTGACATTTTTTCTTCTTTGGTTTGATAAAATTTAAATTTTATTTTTTGCCGATAATAGCCTAAATTTGGCAAATTTATCCATCTTATTAAACAAAATCGGCCATAAGCTCGCCGACGATTTTTTTGGCGCTTTTTATCTCTTTTATTAGGCTAATACCAGAATTTACGTATATTATGCCATTTTCTATATCGCCATCTATCATTGCGAGCCTTAGCGGATTTAGTCGCTCGATTTTTTGCGCCACTACTTCCTTGTCGCCGTTTAGATACATTGCGTTTAGCTCCTTGGCAAATTTACTCGGCACTACGCGTTGATAGTCCGAAACAAAAAACAGCTCGCTAGAGCCCATAGATACGATGCTCTCTTTTGCCGGTTGCGCTGCCGGGCACTCGGTACTAGCGATAAATCTAGTACCCACGTAAACACCGCTAGCCCCAAGCGCAAAGGCTGCTCGTACGCCTCTAATGTCGTTTATCCCGCCCGCAGCCATCACAGGCACGCTCACGGCATCGGCGATGATCGGCACGATGCTAAAAGTACCTATTTTATTTTGCGGGCCCACTCCTCCTTCATCGTATCCCGTGGCAATTATAATATCTGCGCCCTCTTCTTGTGCCGCGCGAGCCGAATTTGCGCTTGGCGTAAGCGCTCTATGCACCAAAACTCCGCCGTTATCTTTTATAAATTTAAATAGCTCCGTTTCCGCTATGCCGACAAAGAAAAACGCCTTTACGCCAGCCTCAAATGCCGTTTCCATAACCTTTAGCGCATATTTTTTGTCATTATCGTTTCGACAAACGATATTTACGCCGTAAGGCTTATTAGTTAGCGACTTTATACGTTCAAATTCTCGTTTATATCGCTCTTTCGTGTTTAAATTTTCAGAGTCTCTGCCGGCATTTGGCCCCAGCACGCCCATTCCGCCGGCATTTGATACGGCAGCTACCAATGCGGCATTTGTTACGTTATTCATCGGAGCCTGCACGATAGGCAAGCTGACGCCCAAAATTTCGCACAGTTTTGTCGATTGATTAAAATTTTTCATATTCTTTTCCTTTAAATTTTTAGCTAATGTACCTGCCCTCGGCGCCTCTTTGCGGGCGAGAGGAAAAAACTCCTCGCTCCTAGCTTTTATGCCTTTTTCTAGCGCCGCCAGCAGCCTGTCCTTATCCTGCGGTAGCCTTCCCGCGAGGGGTACGGAGTTGCTAGGGTGCATCCCCAGTATCTGCGTGTCTTTTAGCTCGAGCGCTTCGATTAGGCGCATTTCCTCCAGCAGATTCTCGCCTGCGGTATTTTCGGTAAATTTACCCTTTTGTGCGACGCTATAAAGCGCGCTTCCTTTAGCCAGAAACAAGGTCATGAGAAAAACCATCCAAGGCTGCACCTCGTTTATGAGCTTCGCGCTTTCGTCGATGTGCTCTTTTGAAAACTGCATCCCGCCGCCGACGACGATATTTAGGCAAAAGTCGTAACCGAATCTTTTTAGCCTAAGCAGCTGCGCCTTGGCCTCGTCGGCATCGTAGCCTTTTTTAAGCAGTTTAAGGGTCTGCGTGTGACCCGACTCGAGCCGATATTCATACCGTTAAATCTAAGCTTGCGCAAATTTTGCAGCTCCTCGTCGCTCTTTTTGGCGATGCCCGTGATCGTCGCGTAAGAGGCGATGACCTCGACCTCGGGGAAAATTTGGACGCTTTCTCGCCTATGGCGCTAAGCGTCTCGTAATCCAGCGAAAAAGCGTCGCCGTTTAGCAAAAAAATGCGCCTGACGAAGGGATTATAGCGCCTAGCCTCGGGCAAATCGCGCTCTATTTGCTCGATCGATTCGACCGCAAACGGGACGTCGTGGTACATCGTGCAAAATGCGCAGCGATTGTGACTACAGCCCTAAGTCGCCTGCACCAGCAAAGAGTTAGCCTCGTAAGGTGGCCTATACGTAGTTCCCGTATACTTCATAAGTATGCTCCTTTATATTTTTTTGCGTGATTATACGTTGGCTTTATAAATAGATAATGTAAATTTGTAAAATATATTACATAGAAAACGGCTCGTTTTATACTCGCTACAAAAGCGCCTATTTACGGGCTCTTTGCGGGTTTGTCGCTATTTTTGGCTATTTTGTCGGTCTTGGAGATTTTTAGCGCGAGCTTTTTCCACGCTAAATTTGAGCCCTCGCGCAGAGAACTATAAACGCACAAAGGCGGCGACGCGCACTGAGGTCAAAGCTCCAAATTTCTATCAAATTTTGCTTTTAGGTAGCTGTAAATTTAAACGCTCGTTGAGGCAAGCGCGCAAATTTGATTATCCCGGGATAAATTTAAATTTACGAGGCGAGGGCTTGCAAATTTTGCCTAATCCTGCAAGCCCCTCAAATTCGAGCTGCTACGCAAACTCTTTTGGATGATAAATTTGCACGCCTTTGCTCTACGTTTGCGCGGCGGCGATGACGACGACGGCGATATTTTTGCGCGCTCATCGGGCGGTAGTTCGTCAAGATCCCCTTCGGCAAAAGCCCGAACAGCCAGATCGTAAAGAGCTCGCTGAGTCGCAACTCGTTACGCTCGCTTTTTATCGCGGGCAGCCTAGCGATTTGCAGGCTTTCAAAGCCCAGCTCGGCGATCTTTTTCTCGGCCTTGCCCTTTGCTCTCATGTAGAAAAATCTCGACCGTTCGTCCGCGCCGTAGGCGGAGATAAGCACGAAACGGCGAGCGCTCGCGGCGATGCCCCATTTTGCGGTATTTACGGGGTAGCTCACGTCCACTTTGTAAAACTGCCCGCGGCTACCGGCTTGCTTCATCGTCGTGCCCAGCGCGCAGAAAATCTCGTCTATGTCGCACGGCTCTATCTCTTTGATCTTATCTAAATTTACGATCTGCACCTCAAGTTTTTCGTGGCTAAACTTTAGCTCCCTACGCGCCCAGACGACGATCTTGTCGTAGTTTTGGTTTCGCAAAGCCCTCGCACGATCTCGCACCCGACCGCTCCCGTCGCGCCCACGACCAAAGCCGTTTTTCTCATTTTTGCTCCTTTGATTAAATTTTTATAGACGGCAGATACCGCAAATAACCGAATGATTGGTATTAACTTGCCCTTAAATTTAAGCCTTAGGCTCTACTAGATCGGCTAAACCTTGGCGCGCTTGGATTAAATTTCTCCGCGGCGCGCGAAATTTAGCGGGCTTAAAATTTCATCCGCTATTTTCTGCGGATCTTATAGCCCTTGCCGCTTTTTGTTTTTAGCAGCGAAATTTTTCCGTCCTTCGAGACGTAGTAGCCGCCCTTAACTTTGCTTAAAATTTCGCTCTGCGGCAAGCTCGCCCAAAAAATTTCTACCCTGCTTTTATCCGCGGAAAATATCCCGTAGATCGCAAGCGTAGCGTTATCAGGGTCGTCCAGCCTCACATCCGCGACGTCAAAGACCTGCACGCAGCCATTCTTGATCTTCGAAAAGCTCTGCCCTGCGGCGACCAAGCAGCCGTGCTCATCCGTGCCGCCGCCTATCATCGGCCCCTGCACCGCGGGCACCTTGCAGACGCCCTCACTAGCGCCGCAGTCCGCAGCCGCGCTTTCGCCCCTCTTATCCATTGCGCTCGTATCCTTGCCTGGCTTTATATCATGCGCCGCGCAGCCGTACAAAAGCGCCGCCGCAAAGGCCGCAATTAAAATTTTACTTCTCATCTTTACTCCTTTAAATAAATTTTATCTACACTCAAAGCTGCTCGCGTTATTTTCGTCGCCGCCTTTGTAGGTAGCCACTTTTGGATACGCGCAGATAGGTATCTGCTTGCCCGCGCGACTCGTGCTTTTGCCTAGCAGACTAGATGGAGCCGTTCCCTGCTCGCGCCACGCTTCAAGCGCGCTTAGCGGATCGACGTCATCGATGCCGTTACCGCCGCCGCAGTGATTCATCCCAGGCAAGGCAAAAAATCGCGCAAATTCGTCCGCATTCGCGTTCGTTTCCACTAGCTTTTTAAACCAATCGCGCTGATCCATCACCGAAAATACGGGATCGGAAACGCCCGTTACGATGATGAGTTTACCGCCGTTAGCGCGGAAGCTATCTAGCTTGGTCGAAATCGCATCGTTTATCGCCGCAGTCTCGAACGTTCGCTCTACGTCCTTATCGAAATCAAAGCTCATCAGATCAAACTCCGGTTGCGGCGGCGTCAAGAAATAATAATTCATCGAACCCTTCGAGAGCACGATATTTCTAGCATTTGGCTCTGCCGTTTGCGAGTCGCCAAGCTTCCACATGCGCCAGCCGGGCTGATTTACTCCGGCATCGTAAAACCAGCCGCTGTAAATTTGCTCGCCCTTGCTGTTTTTTGCGCCCTCAAATATCGCCTTTATCACAGAAATTTTTTCTTTAGCTAGATCAAGTCCGCTAGGATCAAACTCGCAACGCTCCCAAGCGCCGATGATTCCGTCTTTTAGGCCGTCTAGCGCATCGCATTTATCCAGAACCGCCCTGCTTAGCTTATCCAAATCCTCCTGCGTAAGGGCGTTTGCAAAAATTTTCTCCCCAGCGGCATTTTTAGGCGCGATCTTTATAAGCTGCTGGTTATCCCACTGCTCCGCAATCGCCGCGCGCGAAAGCCTAAAGCCTGGATTTGCCGCGATTACGCCGTCAAATTCCAGCGGATACCTCTGCGCCGCCATCAGAGCTGAGCGCCCGCCGTTTGAGCAGCCCATAAAGTAGCTGTGCGCGGGCACTTTTTTATACGCCGCAAAAACCAGCTGCTTTGAGACGCTCGTGACCTTGCCGATAGCCTGATACGCATAATCCAACCGCGCCTGTTGCTCAAGTCCGAACTCGGGCGCAGGCGTAGGGTGTCCCGAATCGGTCGTGACGACCGCATAGCCCCTCATAAGCGCGGGTGTTGCGGTGCTAGTACGGATAGATATGGCGCCAAGAGCCGGCGCTACAAAGCCGTCCAGACCGCCTCCGCCCTGAAATAGCAGCTTGCCGTTCCAGTCGCCTGGCAAGCGCAGCTCAAATTTTATGCCGTAATGCTTGCCGTCCGAGCCCGTGCGCGAGGCTATCTCGCCGTGAATTATGCAGTGCGGCGCGGCTTTTAGCGTCTTTTTGGCTCCGCCGGTTAGCGCAGACATCTTATCGGCGCCGATTTCGCCGCTTTGATTCCAGATCGCTTCACCGATCTTTGTATCGTAAATTTTTGCACCTTTTAGCGCCGCGCAAGCCTGCTCGTCAAAATCGCTTGCAAGCGCTCCCTGTAAGCCCAGAGTAGCCGTGAAGGTTGCAACTAAAATTTTATATTTCATTGCCGCTCCTTTTGAAATTTTATTAATCATAATTTTAACATAAAAATTTATCGTGAATTTCAAGCGTATTTTAGAAATTATGGAATTCCTAGCGGAGCCATGCGGAATTTCAAATTTTAATTAAAAGGACGAAGTACTTTGGCGATCCGCAGAATCTGGCTCGTCGGTTAAGCGGTTTCGTGGATCGCGACGAAATACTTCGATCGCCCAAAACCAAACCGCGTGCCCGAAAAATTCCGAAACAAACTCATACCACGGAAGCTGAAAAAGTGGCAGCGTGATGCAATGCACCGCGATATTTACGACGATGCCAATGCGGCGCCCTGAAATAGCGTAATTTTATGAAATTTCTCGGCAGCGAAGTGTGCCTAATTTTAAATTTTGCTATTGTTGCGGAGCATTAAATTTCACGCGTGCCCTTAAAGCTTGCACGGTAAAAAATCAGCAGCGCGGCGGCTAACGCGGCAAAGCCGCAAAATAGCCCTTGGTAGCTTAAATATTCAAGCGCCTTGCCACCTACGGCAGTACCGATGCCGCCTCCGAAAAATATCGCCGTGCCTATGATCCCGGAGGATAGACCTTTGGCGGAGCCACAACGAAGTGCCGCGCTTGCTAGGACGGACTGCGCGCAAACATAGCCGAATCCCAGCAAAAACGTCCCTACATATGCGGTGGCAGCGAAGCAACTCGCCAAAAGGCACAGCGCCGAAGCGGACGCCAAAAAGCCGAGGGATAGAATTTCTTTTAGCGGCAACTTCTCTTTTAAATATCTAGCAGCGTTTCCTGCCAAAAAGCAAGCGACGCCGTAAAGCATAAGGCAGGCTCCGGCAAAATTTGAGCTCAAGCCCAGCTTTTTAAGTAGATAAGCGCCTATGAATGAATACGCCCCAAGCACGATTACGCCATTACATAAAGCCAAAAAATAGCTTCTCAAAAGCGCAGCATCGCCGCGCAAGCTGGCTAGGGATTTTACGAAGCTCTCGCCTTTGCTTTTCGGAGCGTTCTTGAAATTTAGCGTAAATAGTGATACGAAAGATACTGCAGACAGCGCAGAAAAGGCTAAAAATATCTCCCTCCAAGAAAATCTAGCCACCGCCCATCCGCCTAAAGCCGCACTCAGCCCCTGCCCTAAAAATACCGAACCCAGAAATATCGCTACGATTTTTTGTCTATCCTTCTCGTCATATGCATCGCCTATAACGCCGAGGCAGACAGCGATTATACCCGCTGCCGCGCATCCCGTGCAAAAGCGAAATAAAACAAGCCACGCTAGACTTTTTGCAGTGGAACAAAGAAGCGTAAATATCGCCAAAAAGAGCATTAGCAGAATTAAAATTTTACCTCTGCCGTAGCGATCGCTAAGATGTCCGTAAACCGGCTGAAGTAAGCCATAGGGGATCAGATATGCCGTCAAAACTGCGGAGGCGGCGCTTACCTGCACCCCAAACGTATCTGCGATGCTAGGTAGTAGTAGCGATGCGATCCAGTTATCTGCGGCAGAGATTATCCCTGAGGCGATGATTAAGAGTAGTAGTCCTTTTTTGCAGCGCATTTTAAATTCCTAAATTTACGTAATTTTAGCCATTATAACTCTTTTGCGAGGAAATTTGGAATTTTAGTAAGCTCAGCGAATATGAAACGACAGGCATGGATCGCGAATTCGCAGCGGTGTCGCAATGCTGCGGCAAGTATAGCGCAATGGTCGACATACAATGATGCATCTACCTTGAAGGGGCGAAGGCAGGTAGTAACGTGAGCAGTGAGTGCATGACTAGCTTATATTTATAATCCACTTTTTTCGCGTATAAAGACCTATAAGAAATAACGCAAATTTAACAATGCCACGAAGCAGGGCTATAGCATAAGGCAAATAAGGAAAGCCCTAACTTGCAACGCGAACCCTACAATAAAATTCAAAAATTCTTTAAAATTCTACGCGGATTATGATGCCTAAAAATCAACTAAAATTTTAAGTACGCATATCCCCGTAGCGCACGCTTTTTAGCCGCGCAATCCCGCCGTTTATCACAAGTCGCGACGAGCCATTCGGATGATCTCGTGCCGCTAGATTAAATTTAATTAGCAGCGGAGTTTTGGATTTTAACGAATGCAGGGACTTCAACGAGCGCTTGAAATTTTAATCCGGGGCGATGATTTTGATTTCGTTCGCGCAAGATCCGCCAAAGTCCGCGCCGAAGGGATCGCGCACCGTAAAATAATGATCTATCGCGCCGCATCCGTGCCCGATCTGCTCGCTCCAGCCCAGCGCCCTGCGCACGAAGCCCTTGGCATGGGCAACGGCTACAGGCAAGCTAAGCCCCGCCGCCAGCGCGCACGCGATCGCGCTTGAGAGCGTGCAGCCCGTGCCGTGGGTGTTGCGCGTAGAAATTTTAGGCGCGGAAAACTCATAAAATTTGCCGTTTTCGTACAAAATATCAACCGCGGAATTCCTCAAATCCGCGTCCTCACTATTTGATTCAAAACCTGCATCTAAAGGCGCTGCGGACAAATTTCGCCCAAAAGAAGGCTCCGCACCCGTCGTTAAATTTCCGCCTCCGCTAGTAAAATTTTCATCCGCGAAATCCGCGCTCTTCGTCGAACCGGCGAAATTTTCGCGTGCGCCATTTTCGCCCGTATCACGCTGCGAAGCATTAAAATTTTGCGCCGTATCCGTTTCCGCCGCGCCGCAAGCCGCGCTCGCAGCCGTCAGATCGCCGCCTTTAATCAAAATCGCGCCGCCGAAAAACTGCGAAATTTTAACCGCTGCGGCGCGCATATCGGCTAAACTTGAAATTTTCATCTCCGCCAAAACCTCGGCCTCGCGCACGTTGGGCGTGATGATCTCCGCAGTGGGAGCGAGCTCGTATTTTAGCGCATACAGCGCGCTTTGTTTCATCAAAACTCCGCCGCTAGTAGCGACCATCACGGGATCTAAGACGACATTTTTCGCGCCGTGCTTGCTCAGGCTCTTTGCGATAGCCTCGGCAACCCCCTCATTGGAGATCATTCCGATTTTAACGGCGTCCGGAAAGATGTCGCTAAAAATCGCATCGAGCTGCGCCTCTACAAAATCTGGCGAAACGTCCAGTACGCCGAATACGCCGCGCGAATTTTGCGCTGTAAGCGCCGTAATAGCGCTCATAGCAAACATCTTGTGCGCGCTGATCGTCTTGATATCGGCTTGGATGCCCGCGCCGCCGCCGCTATCAGAACCCGCGATAGTAAGAATTTTTCTCATAAAAAGCCTTTAAAATTTTAGCACGATTATATCGAAATTCCGCTATAATTCCGTCCGATATATTATTTTACGGGCTAA
>CAUUSU010000040.1:0-9021 GCA_963547835.1 uncultured Campylobacter sp. | reverse complement strand
GCTGCGTGCGCGACGATCCTGTACTTCGAGCATAGGATCGTGCAGAAAGATTTTAGCAAGATTGATCGCGCCTTTTTTACGCTCAACGGTTACTTGGGCATTGCGTTTTTCGCTTTTATTTTTGTAAATTTATTTTAAGGAACCCCTATGGATCTTAACACTATCATCATTTTAGGACTCTGCGTCGTTATATTTTTGATGTTTTTCGTCATATATTTTAAGGATAAGCAAGCGGATAAAAAATTCGAGCGATTCGATCAGGTGCTGACTGACGCTATGCAGGAAAATTATCTGCTTAAAAAGAAGGTCGAGGAGCTAAAAGAGATGATCGATTCGGGCGGTAAAGTCGCTCCCAATATCGATATAAACGCGATTGCAGACGTAATCGACGAGACGATAGAGCAGAGACTAGATGTAGTGCCTACGATGATCGACGAGCGGGTAGAAAAGCAGATCAGACCGTTACTAGATCAGCTTAAAGAGCTCATCGGCTCGGTAAGAAAATAGTCTGAGCAATATAAAAATAAAATTTTGCAAAATCGCTTTATTTTTTATATAATCGCCGCAAATTGATATTAAGGCAAAATATGCTAATTGATAAATTTGGACGAACGATCGATTATTTACGCATTTCGGTTACGCAGCGGTGTAATTTCAGATGCAGATATTGCATGCCGAGCACGCCGTTTAATTGGGTGCCGCGAGAGAATATTTTAAGCTTTGAGGAGATGTTTTTATTCGTCAAGGTTGCGATCGATGGCGGCGTAAAAAAGATCCGCATAACCGGCGGCGAACCGCTGGTGCGAAAGGGGATCGAAGATTTTATAAAGATGATCGCGGATTACGCTCCGGACATCGATCTTGCGCTTACCACCAACGGGTATTATCTCAAAAACTACGCGCGCGCCTTGAAAGACGCGGGGCTAAAGCGCATCAATATGTCGCTTGACTCGCTGCGTCCGGAGCGAGCTAAATTTATAGCTCAGCGCGGCGTGCTTTATAACGTCCTGGAGGGCCTTGACGCCGCGCTTGAAGCGGGGCTAAAGGTCAAGCTAAATACCGTCGCGCTAAAAGGGATCAACGACGACGAGCTTATTTATTTGCTGGAATTTGCCCGCGAAAAGGATTGTCAGATCCGCTTTATAGAATTTATGGAAAACACCCATGCCGGCGATCTTACAGGCTTAAAATCGAGTGAAATTTTAGATATTTTAAGGCGTAAATTTATCTTTACCGCTCTGCCGAAATTGCAGAGCTCGCCCGCGTCGCTTTACGCGCTTGGGGACGGCTACACCTTCGGTATCATCGATCCGCACAAGCACGATTTTTGCGAGAGCTGCAACCGTATCAGACTAAGTGCCGAGGGGCTTTTGATCCCGTGCCTTTACTTCGAGGACGCACTAAGTATCAAAAAGGCGGTCAAAGAGGGCGACATCGCCGCAGCCGCCGAAATTTTGGCTAAAATTTTAGCGAATAAGCCCGAAAAAAATCGCTGGCAAGCGGACGCTTCGAATGAAATTTCAAGCCGCGCATTTTACGAGACGGGCGGATGAGGCTTGTTGAGAGCTTTTTAAGTATCCAAGGCGAGGGCAAATATGCGGGCAGGCTCGCGTTTTTCTTTCGCTTTGCGGGCTGCAATCTGCGCTGCGAGGGCTTCGGCGGCGAGCGCATTTCGCCAAAGACCGGCGAGATCTTGCGCGGTTGCGATACGATCCGCGCGGTTTTTACAAATCACTTCGAGCATGAAGAAATTTTAAATTTAGCGCAGCTTTTGAATAAAATTCCAAATTTATCAGATTCGTCCTGTTTTTCACCTGCGTACACTGCACCGGGTTTTTGCGGCGCAGAGTCTTTTTCTAAAAGTGATACGTTAAATTCCGCCGCCGCGCAAACGCCTCCTCGTCCAAACGGTAGCGCAAAAAATTCTTTAAATTTAACGAGCGAGAATTCTTTAAATTTCGCGGCGCAGAATTCTTTAAATTTAAATCCGCAAAGCTCCGCATCGCCGCAGAGTGCTAAGCTTTATCAAAAGCCGATCATCGTTATCACCGGCGGCGAGCCGCTGCTGCACTATAAAGAGGCGCTATTTTACGAGTTTGTCTGCGAGCTGCTCGCGCGCGGACACGAAGTGCACTTCGAAACCAACGGCACGATTTTAGTGGATTTCGAAAAATTCCCCGCCTACAAAAGCTGCGTTTTTGCGATCTCGCCTAAGCTCTCAAACTCCGCCGAGCCGCGCGAACGCAGGCTGAGCTTCGCCGCGCTACGAAGCTTAAAACAAAACGCAAAGGATAGCTTTTATAAGTTTGTCATCTCGCCAGAATTTGACGCGCAGCCCGAGATCGCCGAAATTTTAGCGGCGTGCGAGAGCGAGGTTTATTGTATGCCGCGCGGCGCAGATCGTCGCGAGCTGGAAAGCGCCGCGCAATTTTGCGTGGATTTTTGCCTAAAAAACGGCTATAATTACTCCGATCGCCTGCACATTAGAATTTGGGGCGAGAAGGACGGGGTATGATAATTAGGAAATTATACGAATTCGAAAACGCTCACATCGTGCGGCTGTGCGGCTCGAAGCGGTGCCGCACGAGCATCCACGGCCACTCCTACAGATGCGAAATTTTGCTTAGCTCAAATTTTTTGGATGAAGCGGGTATGGTTTATGACTTCGGCTACATGAAGCTCGGCATTCGCGAGCTTATCGATAGTTTCGATCACGCCACGACGATCTATGCGCACGATGATGCAAGCTATATCGCGGATCTTAAAAAACACAGTGCGCGCTGGGTGCAGATACCGCTAAATCCGAGCGCGGAGCAGTTTTGTAGAATTTTTTTCGTTCTAATTGACCGACTTTTGAGCCTGACTCAGATGCAAAACGGCGAGCGCGAAGTAAAGCTTCACAGCGTCATCGTGCACGAAACGGCCACCGGCTACGCGCAGTGCTTCCGCGAGGACGCCTACAACGCGCAGATGGGCGAGATCGCGCTGGATGAGATAGAATTCTCGCCCGCCGTGCGCGAGGAGTGGAGGCAGCCGGAGCTTTGGCAAAAGCTACTGCGCGGCGAAAAAATCATCTATCCAAAGGACTGCTGATGAGAAATTTCTTTAAATTTGGCGCAGGATTTGTGCGCGTTTTTGCCGCGTGCGCGGTCTTTGCCTGCGCGCTTGCTTTAGGCGGTTGCGACGATGAGAAAAAGGACGCCTTGCAAAAGCCGCCGGTAGATAGCGAGGTGCCGAAGGACGTACCCATCGCGCCTAGCGAGCCTAAAGTCGATATAAACGCCGATATGCTGCCGCTTCCGGTGACGGAATAAGGCGGAGCGTTGAAAAATCGGCGTCTAAATTTGAAAATTTTTAAAATTTGCGTGCTTCGTATGCGGCGCGCAAGTGCGATTTTGGCGTCTTTTTTGCCCGTGCGATCTGCGCAAAGAAATTTTAAATTTTATAAAGCCCTATCCGCAAAATTTCATTCTTGGCGCGAGAGATACGGCGCAAAACCGGAGTTGAGAGAGCGCGCGGTAAATTTTGGCGCAATAAATATCCGCGACCGCTTTGAAAGGTTTTTAAAATTTCAAAGGCGCGGAACAGGTCTGTCTTATCTCGCGCCGAAAAAATTTGCGTTGAAATTCGGTCGTTTCGGCTCTAGCCGCGCAAAATTTTATCCTGCAAATTTAACCACCTGGCGGAAGTAATGGATTATCTGTATCAAAGTGCCCTGAGCTTTCATAAATTTTTCGCGCTAGCTGCGGCGATTTTAACGATAATTTATCTGATCTTTACCCAGCTTAAGATCGATGCGGCGGCGGAATTTTGCCCTCGCAGCGAGGCTTTAAATTCCGCCGCCTCCGCGCCGCAAGCTGAAAATTTAAAGCAAAAGAGCAGATCTGGGCTTAGATTTCTTAGGCGCATCAGGCTGTTTTTGCCGATATATTATGCGACTCTCGCGGCGCTGATAATTAGCGGAAGCGTGATGCTGCCGGTGCTGCGCTTTGATCTGAGCTTTAAAATTTACTTTATGGCGGTCGGATCGCTAGCGATGATCGTGCTTAGCGCAGCGTCTTTCAAACGGCTAAAAATCGCGTATCTAAGTCAAAACTTTGCGCCGTATCAGCGTAAAATACGGGTGATTTTGGGGCTAAACTTAGCGATAATTTTGATAGCGAGTGTTATTTAATGGTATATTTTTACGATAAGTTTGCAGGCGAACAGAGCCTAGTTTTGCAGAATGATCAGTTTTTGCACCTAAAGGTCAGACGAGCAAGAGCGGGCGAGCGCATAGACGTGCGAAATCTCAAGGATGGGGCGAGTTATCTATATGAGATCGCCGAAATTTCACGCAAGGGTGCGGCTCTAAATTTGGTTTTTAAAAGCTCGGTTTTTACGCCGAGCCACGATTTTTGCGTTGCTTGGGCGGTCGTCGAGAGCGCCGTGATCGAAAAGAGCCTGCCTGCACTAAATGAGATGGGCGTCGGGCGGCTTGTTTTGGTCTATGCCGATCTGTCGCAGAAAAACGTGCGGCTCGATTTGCAGAGGATGGAGCGGATTTTGATCAACTCGTCTCAACAATGCGGGCGAAATTCCATCATGCAGATCGAGGTTTTGGGCGGCTCGGACGAGCTAGCGCAAAGGTATGAAAACGTAAGTCTGATCGATTTTGGCGGCAAGAACATCGACATTTTCGGCGGTGACGAGATTGCGTTCGTTGGTCCGGAAGGCGGGTTTTCGCCGCGCGAAAGGGAGAAATTTAAAAATGCCTATGCGCTTAATAGCCCCTATATTTTGCGCTCAAACACCGCGTTGATCGCAACTTGCGTGAAGCTGATGTTTTAAGCGCTCGGCAAATTTTAAAATTTAAAAAGTCGTGCGCTTTAAATTTTGGAATTTAAATTTTGCCTTGCGCGACCTGTTATGTTTATCGGCGGCTTAACGCACTGCGCGTATTTGCCGCGGCGTATCTTTATGCGCTGTATTTTGCACGCCGCAGTAGGCCGCGGTGAAATAAAATTTTACTCGAAAAGCGGGCTAAATTTTAAAATTCTTCGCGCTTAAAAAGCATGATCGAAAAAAAATTGCCGCTTTGCCGAGAGCTTTTCTAAAACCTTTTAAATTTGCTTTTTAGATAAAAAAGTTGTATAATCGCAACTTTTTAAAATCATCAAAAAGGATCAAAAATGAAAAAAGATATCCATCCAAACTTTGTTGAAACGACCGTTACCTGCGCTTGCGGCAACACTTTTAAAACGCGCTCGAACAAGGCCGAGATCCGCGTCGATATCTGCTCCAATTGCCATCCGTTTTTCACCGGCAGCGAGAAGATCGTAGATAGCGCAGGCCGCGTCGAGAAATTTAAGCAAAAATATGGAATGAAATAGTTGCTATATCTCATTCCTACGCCGATAGGAAATCTAAGCGATATCTCGAGCCGCACGCTTGAGGTATTGCAAAGCTGCGAAATCCTAATCTGCGAGGATACGAGGGTTTCAAAAAAACTTCTAAACTTATTATCCGATAAATTTCAAATTTCATTTAAAATTTCACAGTTTTACTCGCTGCACACGCACAACGAAGCGGAGTTTTTCGCGGGCTTTGATTCGTCGCTTCTGCGCGAAAAAGCTTGCGCATACGTAAGCGACGCAGGCATGCCATGCATCAGCGATCCGGGTATTGCGCTCGTAAAATTTGCGCAACGAAGCGGCGTAGCTTACGAGGTGCTTAGCGGCGCAAACGCTCTACTGCTCGCAGCCGCCGCAAGCGGACTAGTGGAGAAAGAATTTAGCTTTTTAGGCTTTTTGAATAATGACGGCGCGCAGCGCAAAGCTCAGATTCTAAATTTAATGCAAAGCTCCTATCCATGCGTACTCTATGAATCTCCGAAGCGCGTGATAAAGCTAATTGAGCAGATCGCGGGGATCGACGCGAAACGCAAAATTTTTGCGATTAAGGAAGCTACGAAAAAATTTGAAACCAAATTTTTCGGTAGCGCCGCAGAGGTCCTATCCAGCCTAAACGGCGTAAATTTAAACGGCGAATGGTGCGTCGTGATTGACGGCGCGGGCGAGAAAAGCTTTGAAAAAATCACGCAAGAAGACATTCTGTCGCTTGAGATCGCGCCGAAAATAAAAGCGAAACTACTCTCAAAAATAAATGGCGAACCCGCCAAAGAAATATATAAAAATTTGATACGCTAAGTCATATTTTAACCGTTTTTCGCTAAAATCCCAAAATGATTATTTACGGCAAGCAGCTGTTTTTGCACCTTTTAAACCGGCATCCGCAGAAATTTATCCGCATCATCCTTGCTAAGGAGTGCGAGAAAGAAATTTTTAAAAAGATCGCCGCGACCGGCGTAAAGATCGAGCGCGCCGATGCGAAAAAAGCTCAAGCCCTCGCTCGCGGCGGCAACCATCAAGGCTTTTTGGCCGAGGTGGAGGAGTTTAGCTTCGGCGATCTTACTAGCGTCAAAGACGATAAATTTGTGCCGATCCTTTATGGGCTTACCGACATCGGAAACATCGGCGCGATAATGCGCAGCGCCTATGCTTTGGGCACGGACAGCGTGATCGTCGTCGCAAATAATCTAAATATGGCGGGCGTAGTGCGCGCAAGCTCGGGCGCGGCGTATGAACTAAACGTCGTTAAGGCCGCAGACGGGCTTAGTGTGCTAAATGAACTTAAACAAAGCGGCTTTGAAATTTATGCCGCGAGTGCGGACGGGACGAACTTTAAGGAGTTAAAGCTCGGCGCGAAAAACGCACTCGTAATGGGGAACGAAGAAGAGGGGATACCTGCTAGGGCGCTTAAAAAATGCGACTACGCGGTATCTATAAAGATGCGCGAAGGCTGGGACTCGCTTAACGTAAGCGCGGCATTTGCGATACTATGCGATGGAATTTTAAATGGAAGAAATAAAAGAGAAGCTAAATAATACGGACGAGCAGGCGGAACAAACCGAGAAGCCGGAGCAAACACAGCAGCCAAAAAATAGCGATCTAGATAAATTAAAATCTATGGATCTGATCGAGATTGCGCGCACGACGCGCATCGACGCGCAAAATTTAGAATATATCATAAACAAAGACTTCGAGAAGCTAGCAAATTTTAATGTGAAGGGCTACATTAAAATTTTAGAGCGCGAGTTCGGGCTGGATCTATCGGACTGGCTTAGCGAGTTTGAGAGCGCCAAAGCGAGCTTTGCGCCCGTTAAAAAGGCCAAAGTCGAGCAGGTCTATGGTCAAAGGGTCAGCCCTAACAAAAGCAGCAGCGGCTGGCTTTTGTGGCTGCTTGCGATGGTACTAATCATAGGCGCGATCTTTTATTTTGGACTTTATAAAAGCTTCGGCGAATTTTTGGGCTCGCTTTTATGGGAGCAAAACAAAACCACCTATTCTGACGCTCCGATTGTAAACAATACTCAAAAAAAGCTTGAAAACATCGGTATCGACGTCGTTTCGCACAACGCTACAGATGAAAAATTCGCATTAAAGTCAGATGCCAATGCAGCCGCTGCTGCGGATGAAAATTTAAGCTCGCTCAATGCGCTGGATCGCTCTATCAGGATCGAGCGCGCGAGTGCCAAAACAGAGGAAAATTCCACCGACGAAAATGCCACGCAAAGCGCACCTGCGCCCAGCAAAGATATCGTGCTTAATCCGCGCGGCAAAATGTGGATCGGCATCATCGATCTAAAAAGCGGTAAGAAGCGCGAGATGGTCATAAATTCCCCTTACGTCGTCGCTTCGCAAGGAGATGAGGAGCTGCTAATCTCTACCGGTCACGGGATGTTTGAGCTCGGTAAAGCCGATGGCAACGTAACTTTCAGCGAAAGAAACACTCAAAAATTCCACGTCAAAGATGGCAATATCACTAAAATTTCAGCCGATGAGTTTCTGCGCCTAAACAAGGGCAAAAAGTGGTAAAGCTCTCGCTCGTAGGGTTTTTGCCGCCACCGAGAGTAAAATTTTGGCTTTCTGCGGCGAGTGCGACCTAAATTAAACCTAGGAGCGTAAATTTAAAGAGTTTTAAAATGCGCTGCCTTGGATAAAATTTCAAGTGGTGTATATAAAATTTTAAGCGTTGCGGGCGCCTGAGTGTTAAATTTAAGAGGCGTCGTCCACGGCGCTCTGCAAAACGAAGGTCTCGGTCATTTAGAGCGGACGTAAATTTAAACAGCGCCGCAAAGGGTCGTGATGCTCTAAATTTAAACAATCAATGCCCCCGCGGTTTTAAAATTTTAGCGAGGTAAAAGTTTAAATTGCCCGAGCAATATAAAAAGCGCCGCCGCATCGACGCTAAGGCTTGAAATTTTGCCTACGTGCGCACGCACAGATCGCGCGTTAAGGCGCTAAATTTTAAATAAAGCTTGAAAATTACTTTAAGATAAGAGGTCTGAGATGTTTGACGAAATTCGTTTTTCAAAAATCGAGCGTTTGCCCAATTACGTTTTTGCCGAGGTCAATGCCATAAAAATGGTGGCGCGCAGAGCCGGCGAAGATATAATCGATTTTTCGATGGGTAATCCCGATGGCAGGACGCCACAGCATATAATCGACAAGCTTTGCGAAAGCGCGCAAAAGGACAAAACGCACGGCTACTCCGTAAGCCAGGGCATCTACAAGCTGCGACTTGCGTGCGCGAATTGGTACAAGCGCAAATACGGCGTGATCTTAGATCCCGATAGCGAGATTGTCGCGGTGATGGGCTCCAAGGAGGGCTTCGTGCATTTAACTAGCGCGATCGTAAATCCTGGCGATGTCGCGGTGGTGCCCGATCCTGCCTATCCGATCCACACTCAAGCCTTCATCATCGCGGGAGGTAACGTCGTTAAAATCCCGCTTGCCTATGATGAAAATTTAAATTTTAACGAGAATAAATTTTTTATCGATCTGCAAAAAACTTTCGACGAGAGCATTCCGCGCCCAAAATACGTCGTCGTAAATTTCCCGCATAACCCTACCACCGTCGTCGTGCAAAAGAGCTTCTACGAGCGGCTTGTGGCGATGGCGCGACAGGAGCGGTTTTATA
>CAUUSU010000039.1:0-9065 GCA_963547835.1 uncultured Campylobacter sp. | reverse complement strand
CGCTCGAGGCGATCTTAAGCGACGGCGATCTGCGCCGCGCGCTGATGCGAGAGGACTTCGATATCAATGGCGATGCGCTAAAATATGCCACCAAAAACCCTAAAATGCTGGACGATAAAAATATGCTCGCAATAGACGCGCTAAATTTGATCGAGCAATTTAAAATTCAAGTCCTGCCCGTGGTCGAAAACGGCGTGCCCGCAGGGATCTTGCATATTCACGATCTAACGAGTCTGGGGCTAAAATAATGCAAAAGATGCGTCTGAATAAATTTATCTCTCATAACACCGCTTACTCACGCCGTGAGGCGGACGAGCTGATCAAGCAGGGCAAGGTTAGCATTAACGGCCGCGTCGTTAGCGATTTCATCGAAGTTAGCGGCGAGGAGAAGATCCGCATCGGCTCGCGCCTTATCAAGCCTAAGACGGAATTTACGATGATCGTTTATAACAAACGCAAAGGCGAGTTAGTTACTAAAAAGGACGATCGCGGCAGGCGGACGATTTACGATAGCTTGCCGGAGGGGTTTAGTAGATTTGTTAGCGTAGGGCGTTTGGATTTCGCAAGCGAAGGGCTTTTACTGCTGACCGATGCGCCCGCGATCGCTACGGCGCTGATGAATAGCGACATCGAGCGAGAGTACTATCTAAAGGTAAAAGGCGAGGTAGGGGATGAAGTCGTAACGGCGATCCGCGAGGGCTTTTTCGCCGCAGATGCGAGCAAGGGCGCGCACGCCAAAAGCAAGATCAAATCGATGGAATTTAAGCCCTTTTTAGGCTACCGCATAATGCCTAGCAGCGGCGGTTATACGAAGATAAAGGCGATCATTAACGAGGGGCAAAACCGCGAGCTGCGTAGATTTTTCGGCTATTTCGATCTGGATGTCGTGGAGCTTAAGCGCACGGCATTCGGTAGAATGACGCTTGGGATGTTAAAACCCGGCAAATGGCGCTATTTCGATCAGAGCGAATATGAAGATCTGCGCGATTTTTTGAAAGAAAACAAAATCCGCTATTAATTTAAGAAAAGAGGCGAAATGAGCTCAAAAACAAACGCCGCGCGCGTACTGGACGGTCTGAAAATCTCCTACGAGATCAAAGAATATACGGTTGATCCTTTAAATTTAGACGCGGTGCATGTTGCAAACAGCGTGAGTGAGCCGATCGAGCGGGTTTATAAAACGATAGTTTGCACGGCGGATCACGAATACGTCGTGGCCTGCCTGCAAGGCGATCTAAATTTGGATCTCAAGGCGCTCGCGCACATCTGCGGCGCAAAGCGTTGCGAGCTGATGGATTTGAAGGATTTGCAAAAGGTCACGGGCTACATCAGGGGCGGTTGTTCGCCGCTTGGAATGAAAAAGCGCTTCCGCACCTTCATCGATGAAAAAGCGCTAACGCAGGAGAAAATTTACGTTAGCGCAGGCGTGCGCGGAAAACAGATTGCTCTCGCAGCAAAGGACCTTGCAGTCGCAACCGAGGCGCAAATTTGTAAAATTACTCACGACTAACGAGGCATATTTTGCCACCGTTTGCGTAAGTAACGCCTGCAGCAAGCTAGCCAAAATTTACGCTGCGAATTTAGATTTTTAAAATTTGGTGTTGCGCTGCTTGTTAAAACAAGCTCCTATGCGCCGAGAAAATACAAATCAAATTAATTTCGTAAAATTTTATTGTTAAAATTCTAAGTACCGCGCGCCGCAAATATCTCAAACGAGATGACGAGTACGCAGGGCGCGGCAAGTCTCTTTTAAGAACGCGCTCTTTGCGCGTGATCCGTTTTATTCACTATAAATTTAGACTCACGGCGTTTGGAGCCATTTGCGATGAAATTTTAAAATTTCATCGCAAATTTTCTACGCCTCGCGCCTATTTTTTAAAAAGCTCAGAGACGTTCGGAGCTTGCTTTTCTTGCTCGCTGGCGGCGAAAAATTCCGCTTTGGCGAAATTGAAAACGCTGGCGATGATGTTAGTAGGAAACATCTCGCATGCGTTATTATAAACCGTAACGGCGCCGTTATAAGCGCGGCGTGCGGCACTAATCTGCTCCTCGCACTCGCCTAACGCGTTTTGTAGCTTGGCAAACGATTCGTTAGCCTTGAGGTTTGGATACGCCTCTACCGCAATGCGGATCTGCCCCAAAAGAGCCGAAATTTCGCTATTTAACTTAAATTTATCCGCGTTAGAGCTTGCGCTGATCGCTTGCGAGCGAAGTTCGCTAACGCGCGTTAGCACGGCGTTTTCGTGGCTCATATATTCGCGCGTGGCGCTAACTAGATTGGGAATGAGGTCGTAGCGCTTTTTAAGCTGCGTATCAACGGTGGAAGCGATATTTCGCACTTGATTACGCTTGGCGATGAACGAGTTATAAACGCCCACTAACGCCAGAACTAACAAAACTATGACGACTAATAAAATCAAAGCCGCATTCATTTTCTCTCCTTTTAAAGTGTTTCAATTAAAAATAAGAATATTTAGCTATACTTGCCATTTCTTTTCTCGTGTCAAGGTAGCTCAGCTGGTTAGAGCGCTGGTCTCATAAGCCGGAGGTCGAGAGTTCAAGTCTCTCTCTTGACACCAAAATATTATTTCGCGTCCAAGCGCCTTGTTACGATACCGAAAAGCGCGCCGCCTTTCGAATATATTTATTATTTTACAAAAAAATTCCTATAATTTGGCTTTGTATTTGTTTAGATTTGAAAATAAATATTTATAAATTCTTAAAAGCAAATGGTAAAATTACGCACTCGATACTTTTGGCTAAAATTTTACGGGAGGGATCATGAAATTTAAAGATTTTAAAGATGCAAACTGCGCCAACTACGACTTTTTCACCGCTGAAGAGCTAAGCTATAAAGAATTTATCAGACTAAGTTTTGGCGAGTTCGCCCGTAAAAATCCAAACTCTAACTGGGCGCTTAGCATCGACGATAGGAGCTTTGATTCGTTTCCAAATTTTACTCAAAAGCATCCAATCTGCTTATCCGATCTAAATTTTAAAGATAGCATCTTTCAGTTTAGGATCTGCTCCGAAAACAGCGTCCAAAGCCTAGGGCATCGCATTTTTACCTGCCTAGACGGCATTCACAAGGACTTCGTCGCAAGCGAGATCAAGCAAACCGACGAAGTGATGATGAAGCTAAAGACGGGCGTTTTGAAGGACTTTACCTGCGTCTCGAAGTGCGGTTGGTGGATAACCGATATCTGGCGCGATATGTATCCGGTGACGGATGAGAGCGAGAGTGAAAATTTCGTCGCGGACATGCTTGGTAGCGAATTTTCGGCGCAAATGCGGCTCATAAACGAGCGGCTTTTGAGCGCGCAAAATAGCGGAGAACTTGACGGGCTCATCGCCGAGCTAAGGACGCAGGAGTAAATTTTTAAAATTTTGCTCGCGCTTTGTCATTGATGTGGCGAGCGAGCTAGATATTTTTGCGGATAAATTTTAAAATTTAGCGTCTTAAATTTATCCCAGTTTGCCGTTTGTCGCACAGCTATTTGCAGGGTACGGCGTGAGTCCATAGTCTGCGGCTTCGACGTTCCAAAAGTCCAAATTTGCGCTACGTGAGACAATATACTCAAAACCTTTTTGATTCAGCTCGATCAAAATTTCAAATTCATTGCCGTTTTTGCAGACGATACTTTCAAAAAAGTGCGAAAAACAGGCGATCTTCGCGTTTTCTTTCTGCATCGATTGATTTAGCATGAGCTCCATGTTGCTTAGAATTTTAAACACCGTCTGGCTTGTCTCAAACCTACCGAAGCGCGCGTAATACTTCGCTAAATTTTGCTCGTTTAGCGTAACGGCTTTGGTGCAATTTTGCGTTATCTGCTCGTATATTATGCCGAAAAGCTCAATCGACGCGTTTTGATTATCTATCGCCTTGTTTTCGTGGTTTTCGATGACGACAAAGCCGTCTTTTATGCAAAATTTCTCGTTTTTATAGTAAAAGCTAACTCTTGCGATCTCTTGTTCGAAGCGCTTTTTATAAGTGAAAGGTAGATACGTTGTAACGCCCATTTTATCGATGATCGCAGAGCTTTTGACGCCGCCGTCCAGCTCGTGCTGCATGAAGTAGCGGATGAAGCTGCCCTGTTCGATATCAAAGCTATTTAAATACTCGATCTTATCCAGATACGCACAGCGGTAAAGCCGCACGAACTCGGAATTTAGCGAGATATTGATCTCGTCGGGGATGTCGCCGTATTTTTCGCTTTGCGGCGCGTCGATGCGCTCTATGATATTCATCTGTTTTTCGACTTTGTCTTTTACGAAAATAGTGATTTTGACCTGCTGCATCTCATAAAAGCGCTTTATCGTCTCGGTCGCGCTTTTGGTAATGTCGGTCTTAAATTTTTTCGCTAGCTCCGATTTTTTGAGCGTCAGTGAAAAATCGCCGTTTTTTAGCTTGTTCTGCGAATACAGAAGATAAAGCAGCTCCTCATAAATCATCAAATGCGAGTAGGTCAAAAAGGTATTATCCACGACTATGACATAGTAGCAACGCGTTACTGAGTATCTTTTGTTATCTCTTAAAAAGTCGTTGTAAATTTTTAGCTTGCTCGCATTTTTCGATACCTTAAATACGTCGTAAGATTCTAAAAATATATTTTCCATATTTAGCCTTAGGTTAAAATTTTGTTTAAATATTACACAATATTTGTTTAAGTTGTTTTAAATTTTATCTTAAGGATAAAAAATATTAGCGAATAAAATAATTTATAAAATTTCAATTATATTTTTAATATTAGCTTAAATATAATAAAATAATTTATAAAAATAGATTTTTTTATAGGAAAATATTATACAAAAAATTTAATATGAATAAAAAAATCTATTTTTTAAACTAGAATTAATAAATAAAATTATATTATTTCTTTAAGAATAAGCATGCTTAGGATTAAATTTTATTAGGAAAGGACGGTTTGAAATGGAATTTCTTATTTTGACGCTATTTTTGATCAGCGGGCTTATATTATATTTTAAGCCGCAGAGGAAAAATCTAGCTACGGGCTGCGCGGCGGTAGGCTGCGCGATACTGATCGCGCTCGAGTTTTATGTAAATTTATGGGTCGTCGTGCCGATAGGCAACTTTTAGGAGGGCGATATGCAAAATTTAGAACAAAATCAAATTCCCGCCGCCGAGCGAGGATTTTTCAATCTAATGTCGCTAGCCATCATCGCCCTCGTAGCACTTCCGGTCGGCATAGCCTGTTTGGTACTGGGCTTTGGCATGGGAGATAGCCCGTGCGTGATGTGCTGGGCGGAGAGGATCACGATGATCGCTATCAGCCTTATCGCGCTTTTTATCCTTAGATACGGCCTAAGACCCGGCTACGTCGCAGCGCTTTTGCTAATGGCTTGCTGGGGGATGTTCAACGGCTTTATCCACTACAGTCTTGACGGGACGTTCGGCGGCTACCTCGACATAAAACAGGGCTTCGGGCTTGAAATTTTAGGCGCGCACACGCAGCTTTGGGTTGTCGTCGTGGATTTTTGCGTAATCGCGTTTTTGGCGGTTATATTTTTATGTAGCAAAAATTTGGGCGAGATAATGAAAAAGAGCACTAGTGGCGAATACGGCGAGTTTTTGCGCTACTTGCCTCTGGGTAAGATCGCAAATTTAATTTTCATCGTCATCATCGCCGCAAACTGCGCACAGGCTTTCATCGTCTCAGGCCCGCCGCCGTATCTGGGCTCTAGCACGCCGGCTAGATTAAGTCTTGATCCTGCAAAATGGTTTTGGGAAAAAGATCACTGGCAAAGTGCGTTTGATTTTAGATTTGATTGGAATCCGGAACTTCCGGATCTGCCAAACTAAGGAGCAAAAAGATGAAAAAGCTGATGATTTTTATGGCGCTAGCGGCTCTGGCGTTTGGGTTTGAGTTTAATCTCGATAGCAAAGCAGGTGCACTTCTTGGCGTGAAGGAGCTCGGTGCACCGAGTGCGGAAGTGAGTTTAAGCCTACAAAACGACGCGCCGATTACGGGAGCAGACTACGACGCAGATAAAAAGCAGTTTGCGTTGGTTTCGAAAAATAACGAATTTTACGTTGCGGATGAAAATTTAAAGCCGCTTAGATACGGTAAGCACGATCGCCACTTTATAATGGAGATGGAAGCGACCGTAGGTGCGACGTGGTATAAAAACGAGCTTGGCATGATAAGCTTTAATAAAACTTTCGTATTTTATGAGCCTGCGGACGGGCTTAGTGCAGAGGAACAAAATAGCCAGTGGAGGCACTTGACCGAAGGCTGGGATAAATGGAAGCTAAACGATCTCGGCAACAAAGGGCGCTTCTCCACGCTTCGAGCAAAGCAACAATATATCCTCGGCTGGGATTACGACGCGGCTGCGAATAAATTTATCGTTGCGTCCGTACCTAGCGACGTGAGGGACTATTGGAGCATAGCGGTGTTTGACGGCGACGATAAGATGATTTTGGAGGAATTTATTCCGCAAATCGGCTCAAATTTAAAGCTAAAAGAGGGCAGGAGCCTAGGCGAATACTATGTCACGGGCATCGACGCTCAGCCTGACGCAGTTTATCTTTTGAGTAAAAATTTCTCGACCATTTTAAAGTTAAATTTACAAACTCATAAGATTGAGGATGCGTATAGTTTTAGCGGAGCGGCAAACGCAAGAGCGCTTGCGGTGAAGGACGGCAAATTTTATGTTTTTTCCCGCGAAGGCAAAGAAAATAAGGTTTTCATATACGATATGAAATAAAGCCCACATTTAAGGAGAAGAGATGCAAAGACGTTCTTTCTTAAAAGGCGCGGGAGCGACTCTGGCTACGGCGGGAGCCTCTCCAAGCCTATTTGGTATGGAGCAGTTTGAGGTGGATTTTAAACCGAAATCCTATAAAAACGAGCAGGGCGTAGAGTATCACTATCTCACCTGTCCTAGAAACTGCCGCGATGCCTGTTCGATGATCGCAGAGATCAAAGACGGCAAGATGGTTAGCATCAAGGGCGATCCGAAGCACCCTCTAACGCAAGGTACGGTCTGCGTAAAAGGTCATACCTACGCGATGCATCTATACAACGCCGATCGCATAATGTATCCGATGAAGCGCGTCGGTAAAAAATGCGAGGGCAAATGGGAGCGCATCAGCTGGGATCAAGCGCTAAAAGAGATAGCTGCAAAGCTAACCGAGATCAAGGCAAAATACGGCGGCGAGGCGCTGACGGAATTTGTCTATTCGGGCAACGAAGGGCATATCTCAAAGACGATCGCGCCGGGAAATTTCTTTGAAAAATACGGCGCTACGAGGCTTGTGCGCAATCCATGCGACTGGCCGCGCTATGCGGGCACGCCGAGCGTTATCGGCACGGACTTTTCAAAAGACGCGCTGGAAGTCGATGAGAGCGATATGTATATCAGCTGGGGCTCAAACGAAGCCTATACGGCGGTGCACTGGATTAGATTTGCCCACCGCGTCAAAAAACGAGGCGGCAAGATCATCGTCATAAATACGATCAGAATTCCGCTCGCAAACCAAGCAGATATGTTTATCCAGCTAAAGCCTTCAAGCGATCCGGCATTTTGTCTAGCGGTCTGCAAATTTTTGATAGAAGAAGATCTATATGATCATGAATTTGTAGAAAAATATACAACCGGCTTTGAAGATCTAGTACATGAGTGCTCACTCTACACTTATGGCGAACTATCTGAAATGTGCGGAGCAAGCGTAGATCAGATCAAAGTCTTTGCTAGAGAGTACGCTCATGCCAAAGCGCCTGCCATTATGCACGGCGACGGCGGCCAAAGACACTTTAACGGCGCAAGGCTAGTGCGCGCGGTTACCTTCTTGCCGGTACTTACGGGCTGCCTTACAAAACTTGGCGGCGGATTATTCTGGGCTTACGTGCACGTAAAGGGCTGCTTTAACTTCGATAACTGCATGCCAGATCTTTCGCCGAAAGACGCGGAAGGCAAAAAGATAGAGCGCCAGCAGGTAAGCTATGTAGAATTCGGCAAAGGCATCCAAAAGGAAAATCCGACCTATTTGGGTAAGCCGATCAATACGGTCATCCGAGCCTGTATCAACTATAACTCAAATTTAATGGTAACGGCGCCGAATACGAATTTAATCAAAAAACGCGTGATGGACGACGATTTTTTCTTGGTAGTCATCGATCCTTACGATACCGACACCTGCGATTACGCTGACTACGTATTGCCGGGCGTTACTTTTATGGAGAGCGAGGATATTCAAAACGATCAAATTTCAGGCTACGTCTGCTACAACGCCCAAAGCGTCAAGCCGTTGGGCGAAGCCAAGACGAATTTGGAATTTTTTAACGCTCTAGCCAAGGCGATGGGATATACCGAGGAGTGCTTCGACTGGGATAGCGAGACGGTTTGTAGAAGGTTTTTAGATACGGAATTTGCCAAAAAGCAAAATATCACCTACGAAAAGCTAAAGAGCGTAGGCTGGATTAAGCCGTTTAGAACGCCTGAGACGATGAAAGATCAGTTTCCTTACTATCCTTATGCGCCGAAGGACAAGCTGGTATTCGGTACCAAAAGCGGCAAGTGCGAGCTCTACTCCGAATCTTTCAAGGGCGCAGGCTATCACCCGGTGATCGATCTTGACGACGATTGGGATTACTACGAAAAACATAAAAATTTCGGCAAAGATTATTTGAAAAAATATCCGCTTTATTTTATGACGCCGGGAACGCAGCTTCAGGATAACTCAAACTGGGGCAATATGCCTTACATCCTAAAACGCGTCATCGTAAAGGGCAACGCTGAGCTATTTATGACGCGCGAGGATATGCTGGCGCGCGGCATCAAAGAGGGCGATACGGTTGAAGCCACGAACGAAAAGGGTACGGCGATATTTACGGCGGTCGAGACTAATCAAATGCAGCCGGGCATCGTCTATGCGTGGAATAATATCTGGGTTAAAGTCACCAAATCTCGCACGGGAGCAAACATCCTTTGCTCGGACGGAGTGAGCGATTTGGGCAACGGATCGACCTACACTGCAAGCTTTTGCGAAGTAAAAAAAGCTGCAAAACAGGAGGCATAAAATGAAACGAAAACAAGGATTT
>CAUUSU010000038.1:0-9203 GCA_963547835.1 uncultured Campylobacter sp. | reverse complement strand
CTATCGCTTAATGACATAGTCCGCCCAAATTTATTCTTTATCTAGTTTTCCGACTAGAGATAACTCAAAATTTGCACCCATAAATTTAAAGTGCGGTCTGGCTAGCAGCTCTATTTTATACCAGCCGGGCTCGCCGGGGATGTCGTTTACGTTTATCTTGGCGCTTCTAAAAGGCCTTCTGCTTCTTACGTCTGCAGGCGGATTTTCCTGATCGGAAATGTATTGCCTTAGCCACTCGTTTAAGCCGCGCTCTACGTCGGCCCTTTCTTTCCATGTGCCTATTTCCTCGCGCTGTAAAACTTTGAGATAGTGAGCTAAGCGGGATATTAAAAATATATAAGGCAACTGCGTGCCTAGTCTAAAATTCGTTTCAGCCTGTTTTCCTTCCGGAGTATTTGGAAAAATTTTAGGTTTTAGAGCCGAATTTGCTGAAAAGAACGCAGCGTTGTTGCTATCTCTACGCAAAGTAAGAGTAATAAATCCGTTTTCGGAAAGCTCATACTCCCTTCTATCGGTTATTAAGACTTCGGTTGGGATTTTCGCCTGTACGCTACCGTAGTTTTCATAAAGATAAGTAGGCAGATCTTTGACCGCTCCGCCGCCTTTTGGGCCTATTATATTACCGCACCATCTAAAATCGGCGAAACTCTCCGTTAGTCTTGTGGCGAGCGTGTATGCCGAATTGCCCCAAAGTAAGTGATCGTGAGAGCCTTCCACGTTTTCCTTATAATTAAAGCTTTTTATCGGATTATCCTCCGGCAAATAAGGCGAGCGAGTTAAAAATCTGGTTGCCAGCAGGCCTACGTATTTTGCGTCCTCGTTTTCCCTAAAAGTTCTCCACCTAGTGTATTGAGGGCCTTCGAGCATACTTTTCATATCTTTTATGTTTTCCAGCTCGGCGTAGTTTTCTAGGCCGAAGAATTTTGAGGATAAGGACGTCAGAAACGGGGAGTGACTCATTGCGGCGATGGAGGACATCTTGTGTAAAAACGTCATATCGGTATTGGTTTTGTCAAGCTCGTAATCGCCTATGATCGCGCCTATCGGCTCTCCGCCGAACTGGCCGTATTCTTGGGAGTAAATTTGCTTATACATTACGCTTTGCGTGATATCCAAATTTGAATCAAAATCCTCAAGAGCTTCTTCTTTGGTTATATCGGAGAGGACGATTTTTATATTTTCGTTAAAATTTGTTCTCTCTACTAAAAAGCGGATACCTCTCCAAGTAGACTCAAGTTTTTGAAAATCTTTATTGTGAAGCACTTCGTCCATTTGCTTTGACAAAAGATCGTCTATGTGGGCTATCATTTCATCAAGAGCAAGTTTATTTATCTTCTCTTCAGGGTTTTGGGATGTTACTATATTTGAGATAAATTCCGCTACGCCTTTTTTTACTATGCTATAGCTTTCATCGTCTTTGGAGTACTTGCTTTTCTCCATAATGCTTTCGATAATCGGCGTTTTAACTTTTACTTCTTGCATTTTACTTCCTCATTTTACGTCTTGAGAGTCTTTTATTTCCAAAAGAAGCTCTTGTTTGGTTTTTTTGTTCTTTAATGCATCTAAAACCGCTTTTCTAAAGTCGGGAATGTTTCCCATTGGGCCCTTTAGCGATACCAGCGCTTTTCTTAGTTCCAAAAGTTGATTGATCTCCGGGATTTGCATTGCTATGTTGTCCGGAGAAAAGTCTTTCATATTTGATATTTTAAGCTCTACATTGATTTCATCCGAGCCCAGACCTAGCTTATTTTCTACGGCAAAATTTGCTTTTATATCCATTTTTTGCATTACTTGGTCAAAATTGATTTTATTTATGGATACCACTTCTCGGTCTTCGACCGGAGTGTCGTTGCGGCCGGTCAAATTTGCCATAACCATCAGCTTAAGCGGCAGCTCCACATCGGCTTCTTGGTTGTTCGTTTTGGTTTTATACGTTATGTTTATGCGTTCTTTGGGTGCGACAGAGTTCTTGGTCATATTGCGTCCTTGGTTTGAATTTAAAATTAACCTCTAAATTATATTTAAAAAAATATTAAATCCTATTTAAGTATTTTAGCGGCTCCTAACTTTAAAATGATTTCGCCTTTTTATATATGTCGGAAAGATACTCTTTGAGCTCGGTATTTTCTATAAAATTTACTATTTGAGCGTATATGGTTTTTGCGTTACTTTTCATGCCCTTGCCGGAAAAAGCGCTCGCCATCAAAAGCATCGAGTTTAAATTTTCTCTTGAGTTATTGGTTGTATTTTTAGCATTTATGTCCATTAAAATTTCATTTATATCTAAATCGTCGATATTTTTATCGGAAGTATTTTCTTGTTTGGCACCCTTTTGATTCATAAAAAAATCAAAGGTTTCCTTTGGGCACATATCTTCCGAGCTTTGAAATTTTAATTTCCGTATATCTATATGGATGTTTAAAAATACGGCAACTTGTTCCGATATAAAATTTTCTATAAAAAATAGGTTGTTTTTTGCTAAAAATTTACAAAATATCATTAATCCATCGATCCAAAACGGATTTAAAGCCAAATTTTGCATAAAAAGTCTTAAATTTTCTAAATTTAACGATTCGATATTTTTAATGTTTATGATCAAATTTTGCTCAGGATATCTAACGGGCGTGATAAAATCGTTGTTTGCCGGCAAGGCCCTAATCCTGCCCCATAAAGCCTGCATAAAAATAGCGTAAGCATTTACGTTTCGCAAATCGTCTTTAAGGAGTTCAAGCGATAAGTTTATAAAAAAATCTCTATATTCCCTATCGTTTATGGATTTAATATCCGTATGAGCCGAAAAATTCAAAGAAGCCGCGGTATGCGCATTGCCTTGAGCCTGGTTGGCGACTTGCGTCTGCGCCGGTCGCTCGCTTTCGTATTCGGACTGCTTTGACGTATAAGCCCGGACATCGATACTTGCAAATTTGTGGTTTATGTTTTTTTCCAGTTCGTTTAGCAAAGAGACCATAGAATCGACAAAATTTTGCGGACAATTTAAATTTTGTTTATTTAATTCTTCTATAAAGCCATCCAATGAATTAATAAAAATTTTTCTCTTTGTCGCCAGCAGTTTTTCCGTTTGGCCAAGTCTTTGCGGATCATCTTTGAGCGCTTCTAAAAAAGATTTTAGAACATCTTTTAAAATTTCATAGTTTTTAGGCAAATTTATATTTGTCGCCGCTATACACAAATAGCTAAAAAATTTCGTATCGAGAGAAAACGATTGTAAAATTTTATAAGAACAATCAAAAACTCTATCCCATTTTATGGTTTCGTGAGCCAATGTTTTGTATTTAGACATCTCGCCTTGCAGCTCGTCCAAAAAAGCATCATCGGAAAAATTTTTATTAAATTCATAATATAACCGCATCTAAAACCTCTATACTTAAATTTTTGTAGTTATTATTAGCTAAAATCATAAAATTATTTACCTTAATAGTATTTTAAAATTACTTCGATATACTTGTATATAGATACTATTCAAGGGTTATTAATATGTTTAAAAAAGTGTTTTTAGCAACTATTTTTACAGTATTTATCGTGGGTTGCGGTCAGATACAAGTCGGTATAAACAATATGCCTAATTCAAATTTAAATAATCGCGGCGATAATGTTCCGATAACGGTCATAGTTTATCAATTGAGCGATATTAAGAAATTTGAAGAGGCTACCGAGATGGAGCTTATAACAAAAGAAAATGAAGTACTGGGAAGGGACAAGATAGATTCCATTAAACTTCAAATTCAGCCAAATGCCAATACGGCTATTGTAAAAATAGACAAAGAAAACGTTCCTTATGTTGGTGTATTGGTGCTTTATGCCGATCAAGGAAAAACTAAAATCAAGGAATTTAAAAAGACTTCCGACGTAAAAGAAGACTATTTAATATTTAGCATATCGGATAAGGACATAAAAGCTTTGAGCGCCAAATCCTTGGTTGTAAAAGAATAGACGTAAAGATGGCTGAAAATTTAAAAGTCGTTTGGTATAACGGGATGAATGTGGATAAAATTCATTTCGAACAACAAGAAAGATATCTTGAGAGAAATATAAATTTAAAGACTATTTCTTCTTTTTCTAACCTTTACGGTATTTTGGATATTCAAATTTCAAATGAACTGCTGGAGCAAGGAAAAATAGGGCTAAGGAGTATTTCCGCTATCGCTCAGGACGGATCGGTATTTAACGCTCCGGAGGAAGACGAGCTTCCGGAGCCTCTAGAAGTAGAGTTTGATTCGTTGTCCTCATCCATAATAGTCTTGAAAATACCTATGGGTAATCTGGTAGTCGATGTTAGCCTCCAAAACAGCATAACTAGCTCTAAATTTAAAGCGACTAGAGCGCTTATTAGCTCTAAAGTTCATGACGATGCCAGCGTTGACGTGCTTAAGGATTTGAGCGACGAAGAAGAGTATCTACTGGGATCAGCCTTTGATCAAGACAAAGAAAGTATCGTTCTTGCTAGTCTTAAAACAAATTTGGGAGTTTTGGGTAGCAAAACTCCGTATGAGCTTGAGATACCGATTTGTAAAATACAAAATATAAATTCTAGCAAACAAATAAAACTGGACGATAAATTTATTCCGACCTGCCTCGACATAAGTAGGCATCCGTTTATAAGACAGTTTATCGATGAGATGATATATGCGACAAGGCAACATAAGCAGACTTTTTTAAGTATATTCAAGGGTATAGACCAATCGAAAAATACTCTTGATTTTACTACCTATTTAACCTTAAATATGCTAAAAAAATGGAGCCTGAACTTCGCGTCTATAGCAAATAGACAAAAGTTTCATCCTGAATTTTTGTATGAAAAGTTAGTTGATTTTCAGGCTGATTTGATCGCTTTGAGCAATGATGATAGTTTTAGCGATTTTATAGCTTATAAACACGACGACCTAAGCACTACCTTTTCACTGCTAATTAATAATATAAGGCTATTATTTTCCAAAATTATATCCCCTAAATACGTCATGGCCCGCATCATATCAAATGCTCACGGGTTTTTTGATTGTATGTTTGATAACGCAGGTATTATCGAAAAAGGCGAGCTATTTTTGGCTATCAGCTCTAACGTCGGTAGCGATTATTTGCTTAAGAATTTTAAAGAACAGTGTAAGATTCATACTCAATCCAACATCAAAAATATAGTAGCGTCTCAGCTTAACGGTCTTAATGTCGAGCAAATTTCAATTATCCCGACTACTCTCCCGAGATTAAACGGATATGTTTATTATAGGCTAGACAAGAACGACAAGCTGTTTAAGTCTTTTGTTGGAGAGAATATTATCAGCGTATATGTAACGAATAATATAACAAACCCGGATATAAAGATGTGGGCGATACTATAAAAATTTAAAGGACGATAATTGCAAAATAAAGATAACTCCTTTTCTATATTGTTTGAGAGTAAGCTCCATGGGCTAGGAACAAATCAAGCCCTAGATCACATATTGCCCCTTTTGCTTCTTGCCAATAGAATGTCAAAGATACAAAGCATTTCCCAAGAACAAATGGTTAGCTTAAAAGAAAAATTAACTAACGATATACTCAGCATAAGCTCGAAATTAGCTAGCCTTAGGATTTATGACGAAGACGATATTACTAGGCTCAGGTACTGCGTCTGCGTTTTTATAGACGAAAGCCTTATGAAAAATGAAATTTTTATGAATAGTTTTTGGGCTAACAATACCCTTACCATTAGATTATTTAACGAAAATTTAGGCGGGAATAAATTTTTTGGCATAATGGATAAATGGTTTGAAAACCCTACCAAAAACAAAGATCTTTTGGAGGTTGTTTATGCTTGTTTAACTCTTGGATATAGAGGCAAATACGACCTGGAGAATGATTGTAACGAAAAGATAGGATATCTTTGCGAAAGTATAGCGTCAGCTATCGCTCCTTTGATAGGTAGCGAAGAAGAGATACTATTTAAAAAAGCTTATACCCCTTCTAAACCTGACAATATACTGAAAAATTTTACTTTTGGTGGAGCTAGAACTTTGACGATACTAGCGGCCTTGGCGGCAGTTGCACTTTCGTTTATATATTCAATTTATACCTTAGATAAAGAAAATATAAAAAATAATACGAGCATTAACAACAAAATAGATATTTTTATGAGAGATTCCAATACGAAAACATAATCTAGCTAATGAGTTATGCATTTTGTTTTTAAATTTTCCCGTGCGTAATCCGTCTAAAATAAAACAGCAATTTATTGTGCGGTTAAGTTAAAAATCTCGATACAAATTTTCATACGGTGATTTTAAAGATTATAAAGCTTTTAAAAAATCTTAATTTGCTACTCCTCTTCTTCCTTTCTATTCTCAGGCAGTATCAAATGACCTTTTTCGTCAATGAGCGAGTATTGGATCAAGACTATGTAAATTAGGTCATGGATACGATATTTATCAAAATCGCCGGTATATTTATCATATTTTCTTAAAAACTCAGCATAAGGAACATTATCCGTTTTTTTTATGTGTGTTATTTCTGGAGCAGAGCGAATTATAGGCACATACTTTAAAGTATCTTCAAATACCTCTTTAAAATACTCATAGTCTTCATCGTAGATTCTCTCAAACAGCTCTTGATCATTTTTATAAAGCATTAAGGCTAGTTTAGTAGCGTAGGTTCGGTAGTATGACTTTATACAGTTAATAGTCATATGGATATACCCTGGTCCCGCATCAGGGTTTGGATAGTCTTCTATGGAGCTTATGTAGTCTTTTTGGCTATATATCATACACTCTTTTCTGGTTGCCTTTATTCTTTCTCTTGCTATCTTTTGGGCTTTATCTTTTAAATTTGGGTTTTCTTTTACTATTAGATTATAAAGATCAGCAAAGTAGTTATCTCTAAAAGAGTTATAGCTTGACTGGCATATAAAATCTTCCAAAGAGTATTTTTTAAATTTATACTTTCCTTTGGTGTTATAGCAAGCAAAGCTTGGTTTGCTCTCTGAGCCATAGTCGTTTGTAGAATTTATAATCCAATCTAGCTGCCCAAGCTCTTCTGCTCTTTTACTTGCTTTGCTTGGAGTTAAAGGCTCAAATGGATATAAATTTTGCCACATAAACGCAAATGCTAGTAATAAAATTTTAAATTTCATCTCTTATCCTTTTATTTAAATCTTTTAAATATATTTGCTTCTCGTATGCGTTTATACAAATTTGCCAAAATGATTAATTATAAAAAGAGCTATTATAGTATCACGGATACTCAAAGCCAAATTCATACTCTTTTAAAACTCCGTCAGAAAAGATAAATTTCTCATAGTAGAGTGGCATGTCAAATTCTTGTAAGAGTTTGCTCTCATTTTGTTCGGTGATATAGTTCGCAGTAGTTGTGCCATTTTGCTCTTTTAGGTCGTTCGGCTTTCCTAGCTTCTTTAGAATTTGCTCTTGTTTGTCGCCAAGCTTGATGCCTAAATTTGTAGCAAATTCTTTTAGTTTGCTGAAATTTATATTTCCTTCAGTTAAATTTTTATCATAAAATTTGACATTTATCCTTTGAATTTCGCCGTTACCGCCACAGCAAAAATCAAGCGTCATAATCTGCGTTTTAGACAAATTTACAAAGCTTGCTTTTTCGCCATCTAAAAAGTATTTGATATTTTTTGAAGCTAAATTTTTACCCACTTTGATGCTATCTATGCTTGTTGTGCGTGGTAAATTTTCACTGGCTGTTAAATTTAGAAAACCTAAAATTAGATATAGTATTAAAAAGTGTTTCATTGTCTTTTTTTGATAAATTTATTCATCTTTATTAAAGTTGCCCCAGCCGTTGCTAAGATATTTTGGATTTGGGCTAAATTCCCCGGCCCCTATGTCAAGATCGCCGCTATTTGGTATCCTGTAATGACCCCACGCGCACGGCCTTGTTTGCACCTCGCCCACCTCGCACTCTCCACAAAATAAATTATTTGCGTACAAATCCTCATCTTCTGATATATCGTCGTATAGCAATTTTTTATCGTTGTCAATGTACCATCTTGTCAGCATGCGGCCTTTAGCTTGAAATTTTTCTGCTTCGCCTTTTAAAAAATAGGTCGCTAAGGCTATGCCTTGGGCATTGATTTTGCCTTTCATAAAATCATCAACGCCGTAGTTAAAATTTGTATATTTTCTTATTTCAGATATTTGAATTTCGCCGTTAAATGATTGAGTTTTTCCGGCTATTTTGTAGTTGCCAGATACTATATATTTTGACCTTGATATCTTTTTAACGCTGTCAAAATTTATATGTAGCCTATGATAATCAGCTCCGACATAGCCCAAAAATTTTGTACGCTTGTCAGCCAAAATGTTAGAAAAATCAAATTCGTCAAATTTGTCTTCTTTGGCAAAATGTGCTTTGTTATCTAAAAAGCCATTAAAACACTTCTCGGTAGTTTGCTCTGCAAAAAGAGAAGGCGACATAAATACCATTAGCCAGAAAAAAATTATTTTATTTATAGTCTTCATATTTTTTAACAAGCCATCACTGGTATCTATTTTATAACTTTTTATAAAATTTATCAAACGCTGCGAGCAGCTCTTTATTTGTCATCTCAAGCTTAGATATAAATTTATTTTGATCTATCTCTTGTATATTGTCGCCCTTAAAAATAGTTTTTCCTTGTCTTGAAATGGTCAAATACATTGTCCTGTCTGGCATTATATCGCCATAAATTTCATATGCACAGTTTGAATTTTTGAATTTATACCCCATCAAGCGCTCATTTAGACTATTTTTTATCGGTGTCGGCTTTGATAGAATTTCTAAACTTTTGGCATTTTGCTTATCTACTTCAAAATACCTACCATTTGTGCAATGCATATCACCTTCGCAGCCAAACATCAAAATGGCTAACAAAAATCTATCATTTTCATAGTAGTATCCTATCTCTCCGGCTTTAATAAATGCAAAAAGCAAGCAAGTTAAGATAAAAAATCTAAAAATCATTACTACTCCTCTTCTTCCTTTCTATCCTTAGGCAATACTAAATGACCTTTTTTGTCTATTAGGGAGTATTGAACCAAGACTATATATAATAGATCATGGATATGATAGAAGTCGCAGTCGCCGGTATAGTCATCATACTTTCTTAGAAATTCAGCATAAGGCTTATCATCCGTTTTTTTAATACCGCTTAATCCTACTTCGGAATAAAGTATAGGCACATACTTTAAGGTATCTTCAAATACCTCTTT
>CAUUSU010000037.1:0-9621 GCA_963547835.1 uncultured Campylobacter sp. | reverse complement strand
ATGGCGACCGATCTGCGAGCTAGTTCGGCGCTCGTTTTAGCCGCCCTTGCGGCGCGCGGCGAGAGCAAAATACATAGAATTTACCACCTAGATCGTGGATATGAGAGGCTGGAAGCTAAGCTTGGTGCGCTTGGCGCGGACATACAGAGGCTTGAGGAATGAAGACTTCGGAATAAAAATCTTGTGCGAGCAAGTGATGCGGAATTTTATGCAAAACGCGTTTTAAAATGCCACGCTACGTAAGAGCCACGTAAATTCTATCAGCAGCAATGCATTTAAATCGCTAAAGCTAAGTGTGGCGAAATTTTAAAGGCAAATCTTGGTAGAATTTCGAAGGATGAAACTCTTAAGAATTTAAAGTGGCGAGCTTTGGTAAAATTTAATGAACGAGCCTTGGAGAAATTCTTTAAGCGCATGCGGATGGAATTTCACAGCAAAGTGGAATTTTACGAGCGAAATGTTTTGAAATTTTAAGTAACGCTCGCATTAAAATAAGGCAATTGAGCCCGTAAAATTTCGCGCATTTATTTGGGTAAAATTTTGCTTTGCAAGCTTCGGCGAAACATAGAATTTAAGACTATGCGAGGTCTTAACTATTCGAATTTTAAATGTAAAAAATGATAAAAAGGACTTAAAATGATAGGAGTAAATGAGGCTATAGATTTGGCTACGGCTAGAATCACATCAAGCAGGCGGAGCGAAATGGTGCCTCTTCCCAGCGCCTTAGGTCGCATCCTTTCTAGCGATATTTCAGCGCTTAAAAACCTGCCATGCTTCGATAATTCGGCGCTTGACGGCTATGCCTACGCGGCGGGCTTCAAAGACGAAGAGCTAAGGATCGTAGAGCCTACGATTTTTGCAGGAGATGAGAAATTCTACGAAATCAAGGCCGGGCAGGCGCAAAAGATAATGACCGGCGCGCCAATGCCTGCAGGCGCGGACTCTGTCGCGAGGCTAGAGGATGTAGACGTGCAAGACGGAACTCTAAAAATCCCTGCTTCCGTTCATGCCCACGACGGCTTTCGTAAAAAAGGCGAGGAGGTGCGTGCGGGCGAGCTTTTATTGCGCCGCGGCGAAATTTTAAACCCTGCCAAAACCATGCTTCTTGCCGCGCAAGGAATTTACGAAGCAAGCGTTTACGCGCGTCCTAAAATCGCTCTATTTTCCAGCGGAAACGAGCTAAAAGAGCCGTGGCAGAGCGCAAGTGAGCGCGAAATTTATAACGCCAACTCTAGTGGTATTGCTGCATTGCTGCAAAAATACGGCTTTGAAAATGAGTATTTAGGGATTTTAAAGGATGATTTTAGCGCGGTATGCGAGGCGCTAAACGCTGCTACGCGTAAATTTGACGTGCTAATTACCAGCGGTGGAGCAAGTGCTGGGGAGGCTGATTTTATGCAAAGCGCTATGAGTGAACTTGGATTTTTGCAGGCTTTCGATCACATTGATATCAAGCCCGGCCGCCCCAGCAAGTGCTTCGCAAAAGACGGCAAATTCGTCTTTGCAATGGCGGGTAATCCGATGGCTGCTTTCGTGCTTACGCGCGCAGTCATACTGCCGATCCTATTTAAGCTTAGCGGCGCAAGCGAGGCTTTTAGCGCAGAAGCGGCGATCTATGCCAAGCTCGCAAGCGATCTGAAGCTAAAAAGCGGCAGAGTAAATTTAACCGTAGGCGCATATGAAGGCGGAGTTTTTACGCCTATGCCATCACCTTCTGGGCGCATCAGACCGCTGGCTGCGGCATCGCATTTTTTCTTGGCTGATCCCGAATGCGACAAAGTTCGCGCTGGAGAAATCGTAAAAATTTATGAAATTTAAGCGAGAAATTATTGACAAATGAAAATTTATAGGCTACAATCGCGCTTCATCTTTACCGCATGCGGGAATAGCTCAGTGGTAGAGCGCAACCTTGCCATGGTTGATGTCGCGAGTTCGACTCTCGTTTCCCGCTCCATTTTAACTTCAAATTTTAAAATTCTTTCCGTTCCGCTCGCTTTTAAAGCACAAAATTCCGATATGAAAGCTTTGAAATGAAAATTTTAGTTTGCATAAGCGGCACCAGTTTTTGCGAGATCGGGCTTGATCTGCTTAAATTTCTTGCTAGCTCACCGCATGAAATCCATGCCGTACTTACGCAGGGCGCGCGCCGCGTCCTGCGCGCCGAAAGCGGCATAGACGCGGACGAGGTCTTAAAATCCGCGGAATTTAGGAGCATAAAATTTTATCCCGACACCGATCTGAGCGCGCCGCCCGCTTCAGGATCCTTCGGCATTGACGCCACAATCTTTGCGCCCTGCTCTATCGGCTCTTTGGCTAAAATTTACGGCGGGCTTTGCGACAGTCTAAGCACCCGCGCCGCTGCAGTCGCGCTAAAAGAGCACAAGCGGCTGGTTCTTGGCGTGCGTGAGATGCCGCTTTCTGCGATCAGCCTGCGACAAATGAGCGAGCTAGCCGCGCTCGGCGTCATCATCGCTCCGCCCGTGATCGCAGGCTACTGCGGCGTGCAAAATTTAAAAAATTTCATAATCGGCAAGTGGTGCGACGCGCTGGGCGTGCAAAACGAGCTATTTAAAAGGTGGCAATAATGCAAAACTCAAGAAAATGTATCTATCCGGGCACTTTCGATCCTATCACGAACGGCCATCTGGACGTCATCAAGCGTGCGCTAGGGCTTTTTGATGAAGTCATCGTCGCAGTCGCGCTAAACGAGAGCAAAAAGCCCTACTTCAGCCTAAAATCCAGACTAGAGATGGCGCGAGCCGCGACGCGCGGGCTTCGCGGCATAGGTGTGCAAAGCTTTGATAATCTGCTCGTGGATTTTGCTAAATCTTGCGGCGTGCGCTTCGTAATCCGCGGGCTTCGCGCGGTTAGCGACTTTGAGTACGAGCTGCAGATCGGCTATGCAAACGCCTCGCTATGGGAGGAATTTGAGAGCGTGTATTTGATGCCGACGCTCAAAAACGCCTTCATCTCAAGCTCGATCGTCCGCTCCGTTTTGAGCCACGGCGGCGACGTTTCGCACCTCGTGCCGAGCGAAATTTTAAAATTTTTGAAAAAATGAGCTTGCAAGCGACTGAAATTTAGCTCGCAGGCGCAGCTAAATTTAAAATTTACAAACCACACGGGAGATAAAATGAGCGAAGCAATGGATGAGATAGAAAGACTGCGAACGTTTTTAAAAAGCGTGAGAGATGAATACAAAGCCTTACATAAAATAGCCGAAGCGCAGGTCGTAAGTAGGCGCTGGGCGTCTGGTAGCTATATCAATTTAGAGCCCTTTTATTTCGAATATAACCGCTTCTCAAAGGGCAAAATTTTAAAAGCTAAACCAAAAAAGATCGCAAACGCCTACGAATACGGCTTTGACGCGCAAGATCGCGTCGTTTTTGAAAGACAACATGACGGCAAAAAACATTTCTTTGAAAACCTTTATTTTTGGGGGCGGGACGAAGTTTTAAAATATCATTTCGGTTGCTACAATAAAAGATGCGTAGGATGCTTCAATATAAAAAGATTTATCTATGAAAATGGCGAGCTAAAGTCCATCTACTCGGCCTTTGACAACAACGCCTATGGGATAGAAAATTTTACTTACGAAGGCGGCAAGCTCGCACAAAGACGGGAGTATGTAGAGCACCCTCGCGCAGGTAGAAGAAATGACGTAACAAACTATGAATTTGACGCAATGGGCGAGCTAAGCTTAATAACCGAAAATGGCTATGTGCGCTATCAAAAGCCCGATAAGGATATGAGCTACAAAAAGCTCTATGAGCTCGCCGCTCAAAGGCTGCTGCCCGCGATTAAAGAGACGATCAAAAAGCACGCGCCGAATTGCAAACTCTACTGCATAAATTTAGCTTGCGACAATAGGAGTTTACCGCCGATCATCGGATTCGGCTCGCAAGAACAGCGCGCGCAGTGGCTTGCGCGAAAAGATGGCTGGCTTCTTTGGCTTGTTCCTGATTACGAGTTTCGAGCCGAGGTCGAAGCAGACTACGAAACGGCGAGAATTTTTGATCTTTTCAATCAAGAAACGCAGCTAAATGATAAATATGCGCAGGCTAAAAAGCTCATTTGGGAGTGCGTGAAGCATCTCAAAGCAGATCTTGGCGAATTTGCGCTCGATATGACGGAGGATTTTACGATCACGGCTACCGATTGCGATCTTGGCGATCTGCGGAAAAATTTCAAAGCGATAAATCCCGAGCTTGTAAGCACGTATAAGGGCAAAATTTAAAATTTCATCTTTCAGCGCGCAGGACGAGCTTTGCGCCTTCGCTCATTGCGGCAAAATTTCATGATCTGCGGCGGCTAAAAATTTTATCGGCGCCGCAATTTTATATTTTGTCATCGCACGCGGCGTCCGCCCGTCGCCGCATCTACTGCGTTATCGGACAATATACCATGCTTTATACGGCGCCCGATGTCTTCCAGACGCGCTATCTGTTTTTACTAAAAAACATACGCTACCTCGCACCGCCTTCTTCACCGACGCGCCGCCTTTCGTTTATCTAGCGCCCGCTGTTCTGCCGGGCGCATACCCCGCTCCGTTTCCGCCTCGCATGACGCGCGCCATATCCCATCTAACGCCCTACTTCGCTCTGCACACCTGCTCTGCACGAAGACATCCAGCTCCGTCTGGCGCACTCTGCTAGCTCTATCCTATCAACGCATAGGATTTAGCTCCAATAGCTCGACCGTCCGACACCCCTGCGCCAATCCTATCCCGCTTCACCTACGCGGCACGCCGCTCCGCCGACATATACTCTCTCGCCCTACTGCGTGGCGCATTGCTTTGCTCGGTTCGATACGCCGACCCAATTTGCCCGATATGTCGTCCCGCTTCGTCCGATACATACCCTATGCGTCGCTCGACGCGCTGTCCGCCCCATCTACGCGCGCTGTCTTTATCGACTGTCTTCCTGCTCCGCTCGGTACATGTCCGTAAGCGCAAAATTTACTCGCCTGCTGTTATGCGGCGCATCCGTCCGAGCGCTAAATTTAATCGCGAGCCGTTCCACAAAAAGCAGGAGCCGAGTAAGGCAGAGCGCCCGATAAAATTTTATGCCGAAAAATAAAAATCGGCTTGCACAAGCTCGCGCAAAAGCCGATTTTGAGGCAAAATTTTACGCCCCGCTGTTTAAAAAAGCCGCTATTTAGCTATAAGTTTGTAAAATAGCGCGCAAATTTAAAGGCGAAAAATGTATGTAATATTCGAAGGTATCGACGGCGTGGGCAAAAGCACGCAGATAGCGCGACTGGCGGCGGCTTTTCCGCAGGCGATCGTGACTAAGGAGCCGGGCGGCACGAAGCTCGGCAAGGCGGTGCGAAGCCTCGTTTTGGGCGAGGATTTTAAGTGGCGGCACGGCAGCGTAAATCTGCGCGAGGCCTGTGGCGAAATTTCAAAGCGCGCCGAGCTGCTTTTGTTCCTCGCAGACCGCGCCGAGCACTACGAGCGCGTGATAAAGGGCGGCGCGGGCAGGCTCGTGCTAAGCGATCGCGGCTTCATCTCGGGGCTTGCTTATGCGCTGGCAAACGACGAAAACGCGGATCTTGGCGAGCTTATCGCGCTTAATAAATTTGCGCTTGGGGGTAAATTCGCGGATAAAATCGTGCTGTTTTCGGCAGACGAACAGCTCGTCAAAAAGCGGCTTAAAACGCGTGCTAGCAGCGATATAATCGAAGCTCGCGGGCTTAAATACCTAATGCGCGTGCAAGATCTTATGGCGCAGGCATGCACGGCGTGCGGCGTTGAGACCCTGAAAATCGACGCCGCACAATCCGAAGAAGCGATCTGCGATCAGATAAAAAATTTCATACTTTCTTAAAATTTTAAGATGTGGAATTCTGCCGCAGAAGTTGATTTCTGAGGCTTGCCGTAAAATTTTAGCTATGAAATTTCGCCCATAAATTTTCATCTCCGAATTTTCGTCATAGAATTTTACAGGAGAGGTTTTGGCAAAATTTCATGGGCGGAATTTTGTTTTATAATTTAACCGTAAAATTTCGTCACAGAATTCTGTCTTAAAATTCCGCCGCAGACCAAAAAGCGCGAAATTTCATAAGCGAAATCCCGCGCGGAATTTTTATCCGCGGATTGCAGGCGGAATTCCGCTTAAGCTTTAGATTGAAAGGATAATGATGAGGACGTTAAAGTTCGTTTTACGCAAGGTTTTTAAATTTATATTTCTGTTTTGGGTGGTCATAAGCTCGCTTTTCGGCACATATATGATCGCCGATAAATTTTTCGGCCGTACCGTCGTATCATGGACGTTAATCCTCGATTTTAGCAGCGCTTCGCTGGATCTGGAGGATTTTAGCATCAGCGCTAGCTTAAGAGCTACCACTATCGGCGGACGATTATGGCGCGATGATCGCGAGCCGAAGCCCGACTTCTCGGACGATAACTCCACCGGCGCCCCGTATGAACTAAGTATAAAATTTGACCACGTGAGCACGCCAGGGATCGTGCTGAAAAATATCAAACTCGAGCAGGTGCAAAGCGGGCGCATCGTGTTTGAAAAGGATGAGCTAGAGGTGCCGATAGAAATGGGCTATAGCGGTTACAAAAGCGGCAGATTAGAGGTACCGGGTCTTGATTCTACGCATGTTAGACACAGACTGAGCGCCGAAATATGCGTGTCTGGAGGAGCTTGCACAAACTTCGTGCATTATTTCTTGCCATACAGACATGTAGAGGGCACAGCGGCTCTGCGTGGCATTTTTTAGCCGCGAAAGATTCGGTGTGAAATTTTAAAACATAAAATTTACGGCGGTATGGGTTAATTTGGCTGAATAAACGAGTAGATTATCAATGCCCGCAACGCGGTATGATTTATTTGTGTGGCGGAATTTTACCGCTCGCCGTATTTTTATAAAATGGAATTTTGCAATTTCGCGGCGCATAAAATTTATAGCACAGCGTGAAATTCTGCCCGGCAAAAATTTATGCCCTATTCCGGCACCGATAAATAAATCTGCTAACAAATCCCGAGAGGCGACAATCTATAAAATGATAAATTTACAATGCAGCGATTGGGTATAAAATTTTAAAATTACCGGCAAAAATATCATGATTTAAAAAGCGCGCTACATATTATAAAATGCGCTTTATTATCATTCGCTCTTTTATAATTTTCAGTATTTTTGCTAGCCGTTTCAAAAACGCTTTGCAAAATTTAGCGCTATATTAAAGCTTAAAATGCACCTATTACGTATTTTTCGACCTATTCAAAATTTTATACTTCTTAAAAAATCAAAATTTCAAGCATTTAAAATTTATCCTAAATTTAAACTGCAATTTAATTAAACATTAAAAATCTTTGTATTATTATTCGCCGCGTTAATAATCAATTCTATAATCATTAAGTAAGGAAATATGAATGTTTAGAAGATTCTCTCTCTCTCTCTATGTCTCGCTGCTCTTTTATGGCTCGCTTTACGCGGAAGAGCCGGCCAACTCACAAGAACTGGGAACTATCCAGGTAACGGGCAATGTCGATTCGCAAAGCGTAGCCGAGCAAAAGGTCGGCGAAACTAAAACTACTGCGCAGACTATTAAGAAGCAGCAGATCACCGATAGCAGAGACTTGGTGCGATACCAAACCGGTATCACGGCGGTCGAGACTGGCAGATTCGGCGCTAGCGGATACGCTGTTCGCGGCGTGGACGAAAACCGCGTGGCTATCACGGTGGACGGACTTCGTCAAGCAGAGACTTTAAGCTCGCAGGGCTTTAAAGACCTTTTTGAAGGGTATGGAAATTTTAACAACACAAGAAACGGCGTAGAGATGGAAAATGTCAAAACAGCCAATATCACCAAAGGAGCCGATTCCATAAAAGCGGGAAGCGGCGCACTCGGCGGATCGGTTATGTTTGAAACCAAAGACGCCAGGGATTTCTTGACGGAAAAGAACTATCATTTCGGCTTTAAACAGGGCTATCAAAGCGTCGATAGTCAAAATTTCCACTCCTTCACCGGCGCAGCTAGGTACGGCTGGTTTGATCTTTTGGTTATAAACACCGATAGACACGGTCATGAAAGAAAAAACTATTTCTACGACATATATGATAGTAAAGAGGACAAACTTCATATAGGAAAAACTCGCGAAAAGGCAGATCCATACACCATAACCAAAAAAAGCACGCTCGTAAAGGTGGGTTTTCAGCCGGGCGATGAGAATAGATTTTCCGTTGCGGTGGATAACTCAAAGCTCAATTCCGACGGCGAAGACCTATCTTACACGCTCAGGCTCGGCAGTCGCCCGGGTGCTCCGGAACGATACGGAAGCAGGACGAACCACGACAGCTCTGATCGAAGAAACGTGCAATTCAGCTACGAAAATTTCAGCGAGACGCCGCTTTGGGATCACGTTAAAATTTCATACTCGAAGCAAAACATTAAAAATCGCGCGATCAATAAAGAGGGCTGCCAGGGGAGCGCTTGCCAAAATACGCAAAATCCTGCGGGATTGCAATTAAAGGAAAATTCAAATAACTATGAAATAACCGATAAAAATAATCGAAGCTTAACTACAGATACGAATTCATATGATTCGGATACCCCCGCACCTATTAAAGACAATGCCGGGAATAATCTTAACCCTGGCACCGACTTTAAAACTCAGAATTCTACGGGTATATTTTTAGACTGTACCAAAATAAATTGCGATAAAAAATTTAGAGTCTTAAGGGCAAAATATGACACAGAGGATTATATGAAAAATGACAAGGGTTACACTTACGAATTCGTTGAAAGAGATATTACTAAACACACCCTCCCAAACGGTCAAGTATATGGAACGATAGAAAAATCAAGCGAAGACGCCACAGTAACAAGACCCAATACTGATCCTGCATGGTCTTGGTATGGAGACTGGAGCACAAGCTATGATTTATATCATATTTTGCCATACACTGACGGCTATAATTCAATCCAATACTCCGACAGGACGTTAGATACCGAAACCCAGCAAGTAAATTTGGATTTCGAGAAAGACATTAGCCTATTTGATACCATAGAGAACTCTATATCATACGGCGGACTTTTGGATCAAACAGATAAATCTATGACTAATAAAGATGGATTTTACTCGGGTGATTCACAATGGTGGGATAATATACTCTTCGGTAGAACTCCTGGAGGTGGCGTACCGAATCCCGACTACCATATGAACGGCAATCAGAGAAGCAATACGACCGCCGTTAATACCTACCTGATCCCGGTGCAAACTACGACTACGGCAGGTTATATCGGAGATGAAATTCAAATAACCAAATATGTGGGCTTCGATCTTGGCTATCGCTACGACAAGGTAAAACATAAACCGAAATATACCGGCTATCCCGAAGTGCCCAGAGGCATCATAACCGGTTTGTGGGTGCCGTATCCTTACAACCCCTATGACGGAATACATGGTTACTACACTCCTTATGGAGAGGAAAATTATCAGCAAAATTTAAAATTCCTGCTAAGAGAGAAGGAATACAAAAGCGGCTCATACAAACTAGGTCTAAATTTAGACCCGCTCGATTGGATAAGAATTCAGCTAAAAGGCTCCAAGGGTTTCCGCGCTCCGACATCGGATGAGGCGTATATGACCTTTAAGCATCCGGACTTTT
>CAUUSU010000036.1:0-9728 GCA_963547835.1 uncultured Campylobacter sp. | reverse complement strand
ATTGCGAGGTCGCTCCCCTTCCCGCCCCAAACCCCACCTAACCCCCGACGACGCTAGCGGTGCAGGCTACGCCTGTGTATTTTCATTAAGCGACTATGCCGCATAAATTTGAGTTAAATTTATGCGCTTAGTTCGCAGTTACGCCTCGCGCATCTCCTCTGCTAGGCGCTTTTTGTAGGTGCGCTTGAAATGAAACGCCCAAATTAGCGGAAATATTATCTCCAGCCCTTTCCAAAATGCCAACCCGCCATACTCCCCAGGAATGGTAAAAAAACCTATCCAAACTGCATAGTAAGCAGCCACGTAGCTTATCACGAAGACAATGCCCCAAATTAGTACTTCAGAGCCGGTCGTAACAATCCAGATCGCAATCAAATATATGAAAGCGCTTGCTAGCGCGGTCGGAAAAAACCAATTCAGAACGCCTAATTTTTGGTAATTTATATCCGCGCTAAGATATCCCGCTACGCACGCGATGATACACAGAGCGCATAAGATAGCGCGTAGCACGGCTAGAAAGCGCAGCCCACGGGGTTGCATCGCGCCTTCGTAGTCGCTGTTTTCGCAGCCACGTCTTTGGCTGTTTTTGCTGCCGCGCCCCGCCGCATAGACAAGATGTGCGCCCAGCGCTATGAAACACGCACATTGAATGAAGTCGATAAATATGAAGCTGCCGAGTGCATCACTTTCGCCTACATTGCCTATTAACCTAGGCCACGAAAATTTTACTATGCAAAACGTCGCTGCAAGCAAAATCGGATGCAGCGCAAGCCTGCCGCTTCGCAAATCAGAGAGTAAATTTTTAAAATATCTCATGCTTTCCCCTTAAAATTCTGCGGAATTCTAAAATCCCGAAAGAACTCCGCGTGCGTAGTTTGCGAATAGAATTTTAGAATTTCCAGATGCTAAATTCTATCGCTCAATTTAGAATTTTACGGCATAGGGTTTTGAAATTTGACGTAACCCCGCCCACTTTCCATTATTTTAAGGCGCGGTTCGGAGCTGAAATTTTAAAGCCACTTTGCTCGTTCATTGCTAGGGTCCATTTCGTTGCCGATCGCTTCGTAGCGCGAGTAGTAAAACTCCACAAACTCCCGCACCTGCGCCTCGCGCGGCAGATACACGCCGCCGCTAAGCTCTGCAAAGCGCGATAAAAATTCTGCCGCGTCCTTTTTGTCGTAATAAAGCCGCGCCAGATCCTCGTAGTTTTGCAAGCACGCGGCTTTGAAGCTCTCATAGCCCGTGCGGTCAAATTTAACCGCCAGTCGCCCACGTTCAAATTTCAAAACGCCCGATGCGAAAAGCAAGCTCAGATGTATTAGAGCCTCGCAGTAGTAGGGCTTTAGCTCCTCCACTCGCTGCCACGCAATGAGCCCTACGGCGCGGCGGATCAACTCATCTAGCACCGGCAGGCAAAACTCCGCTTCCTCGTGGAAAAAGAAGCTCACGAGCCCGCCGGCGGTTGCTTTGTACTCCTCGATGAGCTTGAAAAGCCCCGAGCGGTTCATGCGCGCCTCGGTGTCCGCGTCGATGAAAAATATATGCCCGAACTCATGCCCGATCGTCGATATTTCGTAGACGCGGCGCCAAATTTGCGGCTTTTTAAATAAAATTTCGCGCCCGAAATTTAGATAGTGGGGCTCAAATATTTCGCTGCTTAGCCGCATAAAAGGCTTTGCCTTGGCGCTTTCATAGACGAAATTTACGAAGGCGAAAATTTTCTTGCCGCAGTTGGTACTTACGAACTCGTCGTTGGGCACGACCTGCGCCGAAAAGAGCCCGTTCAGATCGGCGCCGTAGTAGATCAGCGGCGCACAGACGTAAAGCTGGGTTTTGGTGATGTTTGAGAGCACGAGCGAGTGCATGACGGCATTGTTCGCGCCGATTTTTTCATACGCGCGCTCAAAGCTCTCGCTTACGCGCGCTTTAAATTTCTCCGCGCTAAACTCATACGCTCCTGCAAGCCTAACGTCCCATTCCAGCGCGACTGCGTGCGTGTAGGCGTCCTCGTAGTACTCAAGCGGATGGCCGATTTGAAGCGGCGTTTTTATATCCATCCACGCGATCTCCGCATCCCGCCACGCGCCGATCACCGCGCTAGCGTCCCTCTCGCAAAAGGCCTGTTTGAGCTTGGACAGATACGCGACGTAAGCTAGCTCGCTCTCATCTTCTGCAAGCGTCACCAGGCGCTCCAAAAGATCGCTAAATTCGCTCTGTAGCTTCGCCGTCTCATCCGCAAATGCCACGGCGTAGGGCACCATTTGGAATTTGCCCTCGCGCTGCACTATCGCGCCGTAGCAGCGCTCGCAGATCTCGCCGTGAGGCGTGCGCATAAATAGCTCCTCTTGCAGTAAAAATTCCTTCGCCTGCGCAAGCGAGCTAAATTCCTTTTCCAAGCGCTTGTTCGCGCCTTCGATGATTAAGGCTTGCCAGCTTTTTTGCATATCGCTTATCACGAGCCCAATGCGGTGCACACCCTTTAAAAGCTCCAGATAAAAGAGCTGCAAAATCCCATGCGCGCCCGCTTCGGCGATGAGCGCTGCGTGCATGCCCTCATGTATTTCGCGCGTGAAATCATACATTTTGCTCTTTAGCTCGCGCTGCTGCGCCTCATCGTAGCCCAAGCGGCGAAATTCTTGCAGCAGTGGATCCTCTTTGAGATCGACGATTCGGCGCAGCACGGCGATGCGCGCGGTATCGCCAGACTCAAAGCCGCAAATTTCTAGCCCGCGCGTGATCAGCTCGGCGTGCGGCTCGTCGTAGAGAGCGTTTAGTCGCGCCTTAGCGCTCGCTGCCATCTCGCTAAGTTTTGCAAAATCGTTCATCGCGTATCCTTTTTGCCGTTTTTATAGTCTTTTTACGAGCGGAATGTGTCTGCTTCGCGAGCAAAATTTTATCCTCACGCCCGCTTAAAATTTTAAAATTTCGGCATAGATTTTTGCCGATTGTATCGAAAAAGTGTTAAATTTGCGCGGTTAAAATGCGAGATTTTTAAATTTAAGGAGTAAAAATGAGCGATTTAAACTTAGACGATTTCGGCGAGCCGCGCATCAAGGTCGTAGCGCTGCCTAAGGATACGAATAGCTCGGGCAATATTTTCGGCGGTTGGATACTAGCGCAGATCGATTTAGCGGGCGCGACAGCGGCGCGCGAGATAGCGCCCGAGCGGGTCGTGACGATCTCGATGCAGGAGGTAACTTTCAAGCAGCCCGTATTTATCGGTGATGTCATCAGCTGCTACGCAAAAGTCCTAAGCGTGGGAAATACCTCTATCCGCGTGCAGATCGAGGTCGTAGCGCTGCGGCTGGGCGAGGATGGATTTCGCGAGTGCCTGCATGTAACCAGCGCGATCGCAACCTACGTAAGTGTGACCAAATCAGGCCAAAAAAAGCCTATCAGCGCAGAGATCAAGCGGCTGCATGGATTTTAAAATTTCTCAGATTTTAGTTTTAGCTCAAGGAATTTTAGCATCAAGCTTATAACGCGAAAATTCTTATGTGGGATAGGCTTAGTGCACAGAATTTGCTGCGTAAAATTTTATAATTTTAAGCGCGGAATTTTGCTATGCAGTATTTTGGTGGAAAACCTAGCAGACGGAATTTTAGAATTTTGCGGCGCGCAGATTAATAGACAAATTAAAACGCGCCGCAGCAAGTGGTGCTAGCAGCTAGTTTGCAGCGTCTTGAAGCTCTTCTTCGATCTCGGAGTTGCTTTTTACGACCATGCCTGAGCCATGAATGACGCTAGGCATGCAAGACGTGCAGATATGCACCGTCTCGCCGTTTTTATGCGCCTTGATAAAGACCGCATTTTCATCGTCGCTGCTTTTTAGCGAACAAATATTGCAAATGTAAATATCACCTGATTTCATAGAAATCCTTTCTTAAAAAATTTTGCACTATTTTATGAAAATTTTAAAATTTTTCATTGATTTTAGTTAATCTTTAGCGATTTTTATTGCGGGCGCTTTCGTCTATCAGCACTATGTGCGTCAAAAAGATGATGAAAAATAGCTGGAAAAATAATCCTACCAGCGGGATTAAACACAGCAGATAAAAAATAAAAGCGCTTAGGGCAAATTTATATCCGCCACCCATTTTATAAGAGCGCTCGAAGCTTTTCGCGCTTAACGCATTTGAAGCGACGTCGATTAGAACCAGCTTGTAATAGATATAAAAAAACGGCACGTTGATTATGAATAAATTTATTACCGGTACGAACAAAAGCACCGAACAGATAAATAAAATCGCTAAAAATTTTAAAATTTCAACGCTCATCAGCTTTAGCACTCGCGCCGTGCTCGCTTCGTCCGCGCGAATTAGATGGTAGTGGCGCGTGTTGATCTCTTTAGTGACTGCGGGCGTCAGAAAGGCCGCGATGATAAGCGCACAAAACACGCTAAGCATCAGTACCGCAAAGCTGGCAAACACCGAAAAAATCGCACCGATAATCCACTTCGTAGCAGCGAAGCTTAGAATTTTTGCAATTACCGGGAAGCGCTGCTCGTCCAAGAAGCTAAAATCGCCGCTTTGCGCGCCCTGCGAAAGCGCGTCAAAAAGCTCTTTGCCGCCGAAAAATGCGAGCGTGCCCAAGATTATAAGCGAGCACATAAGCGGCAATAGCGAGAGCAAAATAAATTTGCGCGTAAAAAAATCCTGCTTTGCCAAATTAAAAATTCTACCCATGTATGCTCCTATTTGCGTTATTTTAGCGACTTTTGCGACGGAATTTGAGCTGAGTAATTTGACTGCCGCACCGCGCCTCATTGATCCGCTCGCTTAGCTTATTCGCTTGCTTTAGCCGGCTCATCTCGCATTATAATACGAAATTTATGCTTTGATCGCTTGCCTGCGTTTAATCTGCTCATTTATAGTGCGTAAAGATTTTGCCTGCTGCGAATATTTATTTGCTTGCTACGCGGAATTTTGCCACTTGTATGCAAGCAAAGCATTGCATAAAATTTCAGGCACAAAATTGCAGAATTCCAAACCAAAGCCCTTTTTTAAAATTCGCATGCCGAAATTTTGTAGGTGAAATTTTAAAATTTTAAAGATAAATCTCGCGCGCAAACCCACGACTTCACTTCGTCGCGTCGTAGATCTTTTGCAATTGCTCGTAAATTTCGTTTGCGCTTACTGTGCCTTTTGATAGCACCTCGATTAGCACCTCGTTATCTTCAAGGTCTCCCCAGATTTTGCGGTAGCTGCCCTCTTTGTAACCGTGGTCTTGGCGGAATTTATTTAGCACGTTTTTACCGATATATTTGGCAAAAAGAATGTCTAAGCTCACGCCACATTTAATCGCCACGCGAAAAAAATCGGTCAGCAGCTCGCCGATTTGCAGCTCAAATCCGCTTGTTTCGTGGATTATGAGCTCGATGTCGTTTACGATTTCGTAGATGCTGTATTCGCGCACATCGTAGGCGTAGGAGCTAAACTCTGCAAACCCACTCACTGCCGTGACATCGCTTACGATGTGGTCGATGTCTTTGCCGCCGTAATATTGCTCTAAAATATAGCTCATTACGAAGTGCCAAATATCAACGATCTCGATGACGATATTATTCACGTCCGGCGCTGCAGAGATATTTTTCCAATGCTTCCACGCAAAGCTATCGATAAGCTCTGCGCATTCCATGTAAATGCAGCGCTTCCAGTTGATAAGTTTGCCGTTTTTTGTATAGCCGTCCTCCCAGCCCACGCCATTTGTTTCGTCGTTTAGGGCTTGCTGCATCAAAAACATCTCTTTTACTTTTTTATAATTTTCCATAAAAATTCTCCTAATTTTGGCTCGCGATTATAGCTAATAAAAGAAAATCATTGTATAATTTAGCAAAAAGGAGGCTTAAAATGTGTGCCGCTCAAGATAAATTCGACGAGTTTTTAGGCAGGATGAAACTCCTATCTCTCGGAGTTTTGCGCAATAATCTGCCATATTGCTGCAGTACATTTTATGCCTACGATCCGCAAAATAAGGAGCTCATCATCGCAAGCGCGAGCGACTCCGAGCATATCAAAGCAGTCTTTGCCAACCGTGGAGTTGCGGCTACAGTCGCGCTGGATACGAAATTTGTAGGCAGGATCAAAGGCGTGCAGATTTGCGGCCATATCCGTAGCGCGGATGAGCGCGAAACCTCGCTATATCTTAAGCGCTTCCCGTTTGCACGCGCGATGGAGACTGATTTTTTTACGATCAGAATCGATTGGATGAAAATGACCGATAATACTCTAACTTTCGGCAAAAAGCTAATTTGGGAGCGCTAGCTCGCTAAGAATACCATCTATTTATATTTTGCGAAATTTTAAACTTGCGAGGATTAAATTTTATCTAGTAAGATTTTGAGATTTGCATAAAATTCTATCTTATCTATTTTTTAAAGAATTTCACCATTAGATCCGCTTTAAAATTCCCGCTCGGTTGGTTTTTTGAATTTTACAGTATGGAATTTAGCGTAAAATTTCATTTTGCAAGCGGGGATTATCGCAAATTTTATTCCCTTAGAAGCGGCGCCTGTCGCGTAGAATTTCGCATGAAAATTTTAAAATTCTAAAATTTAACTTTTCAAAGTTAGCTTGACGCGCGAGCTTAGCTCTGTCGCTCCCTGATTTCGCTTACTAGCCGCCCGCCGATCGCGTAGTCGTCAGTGGATATTTCGTCTATCGTCACGACCGTGGTTTTCTCGCCCCTGCCTAGCACGGCTACGAGGGCGTCGGTGAGGTTTTTGACGAGCCTTGCTTTTTGTTCGCGACTTAGACCTCCGCGCTCTTTGGTGATTTTGACGTTTATGTAGAGCATTAATTCTCCTTAAAATAAACGTAATTGTAGCCAAAATTTCGTTTGTGCGCCTAAAAGTGCGGAATTTTATGTTAAAATCGCCACAATCTAAATTTAAGGAGAAAATATGCCATTGTTAGATAGTTTTAAGGTCGATCATACCCGCATGAATGCCCCTGGCGTGCGGCTCGCAAAGAGCATGCGCACCAAAAGCGGCGATAAGATCAGCGTCTATGATCTGCGGTTTTGCCGTCCGAATTTAGAGATTATGAGCGAGCGCGGCACCCATACGCTGGAGCATCTTTTCGCGGGCTTTATGCGCGAGCACCTAAATAGCGCGGACGTCGAGATCATCGATATTTCGCCGATGGGGTGCCGCACGGGCTTTTATATGAGCGTGATCGGCGCGCCCAGCGAGAGCGCCGTCGCGGCGGCGTGGAGCGCGAGCATGAAGGATATTTTGGGCGTGGGCTCTCAAAAGGATATCCCCGAGCTGAATAAATTTCAGTGCGGCACCTTCGCGATGCACTCGCTAGCTGAAGCTAAACAGATCGCGCAAAACGTGCTAAATAAGGGTATCGGCGTGATCAAAAACGACGAGATCGCGCTGGATCCAAGCAAGATAAAATAGTTTTGAAATTTAAGAGATAGTGCAAAATCTAGCACTATCTCTTTGAGCACCGCTTGTTCCGCGATCAGTGTATAACGCACCATAAAATATTATCGTAAAATATACAAAATTCGAGACACAAAATGCGTATTTGCTAAAACAAGCCGGAGGTAGCATCTATTTATAAGCCGATTTAGCTTTATAAACCGACTTGGCGCTTGCCGTAAAGTCTGCGCCACGCGAGGTTTTTGATAAAAGCTACGATTTGGCTTTAAGCCCCGGGGCAAAAGCGCACAAGCAAAGCTCATATCAAATTTAATAAATTTATCTTGTAGGTCGGCTTTAAATTTATAAGAATTTTTAAAATTTCGTCTTAAATTAAAGCCGAAATTCTACCCGCAAATACCATGCTTATGCGTCTTCTTACTTTCAGAAGCGATCTTCAATCCTCCAAAAAAATCGTATAGTAAAACGAGAATTTAGAGTTTTTATTTAAGGTTTCGTTGTGAGTTTGGCGCTTGAAATTTCACTTTCGCTGCACGAAAAGAATGCTAAAATTCCGCCGAAACCGCACCGGATGCGGTGAACTTAAAGGAGAGAAAATGCAAAGAATTTTTCATATAAAAGATGCTATTTGTAGCGACGAGCGAGCCGTAAAAACGACATTTTTTACTACGGAGGCCACTTGCGGCGCGGTTTGGATCGTCAAACGCGGCCAGGTCGTAGCGCCGCATATTCATCCCGGTGGCGATGACGTGTGGATCTGCTTAAGCGGACGCGGCGTGTTTTATCCGAGCAAGGGCGAGGAGGTGCCGATCTGTGCGGGCGATCTAATCATTTCCAAAAGCGGAGAGTGCCACGGTATGAAAAATACGGGCGATGAGGATTTTGTGTTTGCAAGCGTTACGGCGCCGATTCCGTGCGGTTACGAAGCGCTTTGAATTAAAATTTGCCAGAGATTTTGTGGCATTCGTAAAATAAATTAGCGTCGCAAAGAGTTGAATTAGAATTTGTCCGTAGCGTTAAATTTCATAAATTTAGCTGCGCTTTTGTACAATTTCAAGTGCCGCGCAATCTGCGGCGAGATTAAATTTGAGGCAAAAGATGTATGAGGATTTTACGCAAGAGCCAAAGTATGAGCGCGCGCAAAAGAAGCGCAAAGCTGGGGCGCGCGAGGCGGAAGCAGATCGTAAACCGGTGCAAGACGGGCCTCGAGGCATGCCGCTTTGGCGCAAGATCGTGCTTGGCGCGACATTTGTATTTGCGGCTTTTAGCGTGCTTATTCTGGCGGCTGTTATAAATTCCAGCGACGACTACTCGCCGCAAGAGCAGATCAAATACAGCGATTTTTACAAAAAAGGAGATGAAATTTACGCCCTCGTGGTGGGCGCGGGCTATTTTGCGATACCGAGCGCGGATGCGGCGAGCTTTCGTGTTTTGGATTTCGGCTCCGGCTACCGCTCCAACGTCGCCGCGGATAAAAACGCCGTATATTGCGGAAATATCGCGATGAGCGAGCTAGAGCCCGCGCGCACGAAAGCCGTGGCGTTCGGATACGTAAGCGACGGGCGGATTAGTTATTTTTGCGACGGCGAGGCGGTGCCCAACGACGCGCTGGGGGTGCTTAAGCTTACTTATGAAACCTTGGCGCATATTTTTTGGGATGCGCCCAAACCGCAAAGCTACCTCTATAAATTTAAACGAATGGACGCTACGAATCTGCGCCAAATCGCGGGCGTGTATTACGCTGCGCAGGGCTCGCGCGCGTTTTATAAGGGAGAGGTTTTGCCGGGCGCCGATGCCGCGAGCCTGCGCCAGATAGAGGGAAGCGATGGGCGCGCTAGCGACGTTTACGCCGCGGACGGCGCGAACGTGTATTTTAAAAACCTGCGCCTTGACGCACGGGATAACGGCGGGCATTACGAACTTTTGAGGCAGTGGTTGAGCTATTTTTTGTGGGATGCAAAAAGCGGCGATGTTTTTGCGAACGATCTGAAATTTGATCCCACCGCCGCGCCCTATACTCCGCTAAATAGGCAGCTTGCGCACTCAAATCATCTGTTTTTTGCCTCCCCTGGCGGCATCTACTATTTCGACGAGAACGACGGAAAGCAAAAGCGCGCGGCAGACAACCCCTTTGTAGGCGAGGTTCGCGCGCTTAGCGGCAGCGTATTTCAAAGCGGCGAGCGGATATATTTTTTAGAAGGCGCCGAAGTTTGGGGCGGCGGTCGCAGCACCCGCAGGCTGGTCGCTCGCAAAAGCGGGCTTTTCGCGCTCGAGCTGCCGCATGAGTGGCGCAGGGTCGGCGGCGTGCACGGCGGGCTATACGGCTGGGTCTATTCAA
>CAUUSU010000035.1:0-9853 GCA_963547835.1 uncultured Campylobacter sp. | reverse complement strand
CTTTCTTTAAGCTTATTTAGCGCCTCATCGATCTCTAGCGGCTTATATAGATCCAGCTCGGTAGGGACGATCTCATCAACTTCATCGTTTAAATTTGGCTTATTGGCACCGACCGCATTATCTACGGCGTTTTGTTTCATTTCGTCGCGATTTTTGTGAGAATTTACCTTATCGTGGTATCTGCGTAGAACCTTTGAAGCGCGATCTACGATGAGATCGACGGCGGCATAGAGATCTTTATCTTTTTGGCGCACGACTATGGTGTCTTTATGTGCTAAATTTAAAGAAAAATCCACTACAAAGCCTTTTTTACCCTGCTTTTCGTCGGCTGAGATTACGCAGCGCCCCGAAATAAGATCCAAATTATATTTCTCAAGCGTTTCAAATGCGTTCTCGATATACTCTTTGATGGGCTCCGTCAACTCAAACTGCTTACCTACGATATTTAAATTCATCGTCTCTCCTTTACGTTATGGTTTTTGAATAGTGCGTCTGTGATATCTAACCTTTGGCGTACCCATAACCGCCGTATTTGACTCCACTATTACGTCTACAAGTGCAGCATGGCTTAGAACGGCGCCTGTTACGCCGGAAGGTCGCACTGCAGTAGAAGCTTGCCCGAAGTTACTATAAGCGACAGTATTATCGCCCGGCGCTCCTAGCTGTCTATCAAAATATCCAAATGTTACGGTGATATCAAACATCCTCTCGCCTGCATTATTTGACGGATATGCTAGCCTGATAGTATTGAGAGTAGGGAAATTCGCTGCCGTCTTGTGTTCATCCATAAGCTCGCTAGTTAAATACTGATGCCTTTGCATAGCCAAAACCGCCAGCTCGGTAGCACTTTGAGCTAAAAGCATAGCCTGCTCTCTATTTTGAATGTTGTTTACATCGCGGGCAGTCATAGATGCTATAGACAATGCCGTAATCGCCGTAGTCGCTACAATGATGATAAAAAATATGGCTGCTACTAGAGCAAAGCCTTTTCGCATAGTTTTCATTAGTACACCACCTGTGCTTTACAAACGTTTAGATCCAGCTCTGCAGGATCAAAATTTCTACCGTCGTCTCTCATACATAGCTTAAGCGCAACGGCGCCGTTATCGTTTTTAAATCTAAACAAACTTACGTCCTCTGCCAACAAGGCGCTACTAGCATTTCTAAAAGATCGCGTATCTTTTTCTATATTACTCCAAGGGCGATAATTATAACGCAAAACCAAATCGAAATTCTTACTTAAATTTCCAGCTTGATCTTTAGTGTAAATTTCGACATTAGTAGGGACTATCGCATAAGCCGTGTGAGCCAAATAATACTGCTCGGAGAATTCTTGATGATCGTCATTATGGGGGTTACCCGGATATTGAGCTATATTTATGGTCTCGCCGTTTATTTTTCCGCCTCCCGCATTACTAGGAGTACCTACAGCCACAAGCACTCTATTACTACCATCCGCTTGAAAAGTCCCATCATAGCCGTAACCTATGTTTACACTAGTAGGAGATGCGTCATTGGTGACGATTCTAAATATAAGAGCTACACTGGCATCGTCTGAAGGGTTGCGGTATGTAGTAGCCCTGAGGTTTCTTACGATCTGATTTACCTGAGGGAAGTTGCTACCTAGCGATACCATATTAAAAGCGTTTCTAGTATCGCCTATAAAGCCTGCGTTATTCGCATCTCGAGGCCAAGTTTGATCTCTTAGCTGATGGAGAGACATAAACCCGCTCCAGCCAGGTGCTCTATTGCCTATATTTCTAGTTTCTACGCTTTGTCCTATCCACTCTAGTACATCGTATTTTGGATCGGTAAGATCGCTAATGGGTACGAAGTTTGCAGCGTCGTTAGCATCACCTATCTCGCGAGCTATCGTGCTACTTTTAATTCTATTTTCCAATTTATTGGTGATAAGCATAAGAGCGTTTTGCGTTCTATTTTCAAGCTGATTTACTGCACGCACATGCACATAAGATCTATAAATTTTAGTATATAGATCCGCTCCAAACATCGAGATAATACCCAAAACAACTATGACGAACACTAACTCTATTAAAGTAAAAGCCCTTTTCATCTCACGCCTCTACTTTACATACCTAGAAACGGTCGTCTGCCCGCCTACGCCGATATTTGTTAGATATGTTCTTAAAACGATGCCTTTCGGGGCACCATCTTTAGCAATAGGATCATTTACGTCGCTTGCAGTAACGGAAACCATTTTGATATTGGTAGGAGTACCGTCGTTTGGAGTATTTCTCAATACGCCGTTTAAACTACTAGCGCTTTCGTAATCAGCCGGAGTAAACGGATCTGCTATGTAATCTACCGTTATAGAGATATTAGTGTCTAAAACAAAATCGCCTTTACTGCTTGAACCGACTAGATCGGAGGTTCTTATCCTGGTTACAAAACCATCGTAATCATCTATATCGTTATATGATCCGCCCCCAATAGAAAGCCCTGCTTTTCCGAATTGTTTTTTAGGGGTAGGAGCTTGGTCATTGACCTTTCTATTATTGGGCTCGTTTAATATACCCGGTCTGAGCACCGATGAACCTTCGGGAAGTTCGTTAGCTACGGTTAAAATTCTTTCCATGCAGCTAGGATCGCTGTCACAAGTCGCCGATCCCATATATGCGCTATCCCATTGCGCCTTAGATACGCGAGACATTAAAGCTTTGGCGTTATATACGAGCTCCTCTTTGATCGCGAGGGCGTTTAGCTCGGTGGTTTGCGCGACGATGCGCGGGATCGCCATCGTAGTGATCGCTAAAATCACGATGGTAAAGATCAGCTCAATTAGAGTAAAACCTTTTTTCATCTTACATCCTTTCTTTAAAATTTTGAAATTACGGAAACGCAAACTTACTCTGCGTTATCGGCGCTAATTATACTATTGTTAAACTTAAATTTAGAATTTATCGCGTAAATTTTTTCGATTTACAAAGATTTTTAAGCCCGAACGCACAAAAATTTTAAAGAAATTTCATTTTTAAATTTGAACGCAGAATTTAAGCTTGCATTTACTCAAAGACTATAAAATTACGAGCTAAATAAATTCCAAGGATTTTTTATGACAAATCTAAGTAAAATTCTATCCGCTCTCCTATTTATCGCGTTTATCGGCGGCTGCAGCGGTAAGGGCGATGGCGAGCTTTTTAATCTAAGCCCTGAGGCATGGTATTCTAAAATTTTAGAAGATATAAACAACGCCAGCATGGAGGATGCCGAGAAGCACTACACTAGCTTTTCTAGCGAGCATATCGCTTCGCCTCTGCTTGAGGAGATGACGCTCATTATGGCGTGGGCTTTTGTGGAGGATGAAAACTACGAGAAAGCAAACAAATACCTAGACGAATACATCCGCCTCTACGGCACGACGCAAAAGATCGAATACGCGAGATTTCTAAAAATTAGAGCAAATTTCGATTCCTTTAGCCGCCCAAATCGCAACCAAAAGCTAATGCTAAACAGCATCGACGAAATTCGAAAATTTATAGCTGAATACCCGCAGAGCGAGTATCGTCCGCTACTTGAGACGATGCTAACGAAGCTCAGGCTTGCAGAGCATCAGCTAAATATCGACATCAAGGATCTTTACCAGCGCACCGATCGCGAAAGTTCTGCCAAAATTTACGAGCAGCGCATCGAGGAATCCCCGTTAAACGGCACCGACGTCATCAAACCGCGCTCGCCTTGGTATCGCGCGATTTTTGAGTAGGAGGAGCGATGCAACTGATTCAAAATACAACCTTCCCGAGCGATCTGCCTATCATCGTCGAAGACGAGCTATTTTTATATCCCTTTATGATAGCGCCCCTTTTCATCGGCGACGAACATAACAAAAAAGCCCTCGATCTAGCCGCCAAAAACGAATCTATGATAATGGTCGTAAGCTCAAAGTCGGAATTTAGCGGCGATAGAAGCTTCGGCGGTATCTATAACGCAGGCGTAGTGGGCTCTGTGATGAGAACCGTGCCGCTCCCTGACGGTCGGGTTAAAATTTTATTTCAAGGCGCGCTAAAAGGTAAAATCGTAAAAGAAATTTCACAAGATCCGCTGGTCGCTACCGTCGATATCATCCATGACGAGCGCGGCAACGACCAGAAATTAGACGCGCTGGTAAGCGTGCTAAAGGAAAAAACCAAGACGCTTAGCACGCTCACGCATTTTTTCCCGAACGATCTGCTAAAAACCATCGACGACGGCACCGACGCAGCGCGCGTTTGCGACCTGATTTTAAGCGCACTGCGCCTAAAAAAGCAGGTAGCCTACTCATTTTTTACCGAGAGCAACTTGCAAAAGCGCCTTTTCAACCTCATCAACTACATCTCCGACGAGATCGAAGCGCAGAGGCTTGAAAAAGAGATCAAAAGCAAAGTTCACTCCAAGATCGACAAGACGAACAAAGAGTATTTTTTAAAAGAGCAGCTCAAGCAGATCCAAAAGGAGCTCGGCGGCGATGCCGATCGCGACGTCGAGATCGAGGAGTACCGCAAAAAGCTGGAAGCCAAAAAGCCCTATTTGGGCGAGGATGCTTACAAAGAGATCAAGAAGCAGATCGATAAATTTGCCCGCCTCCATCCGGACAGCGCAGATGCGGGGCTCGTGCAGAGCTATCTGGACTGGGTTTTGGAGGTGCCTTTTGAAAAGACCGCCAAACACAAGATGTCCATCGAGGGCGTTACTACGCAGCTAAACAAAGACCACCACTCCCTGCAAAAGCCCAAGGCGCGCATCGAGGAGTATTTCGCACTAAAGGAGCTTTTGGAGCTTCGCGGCACAAGCGGCAAGAAGAGCAAAGAGGACGGCAAAAACGGCGGCGCGATCTTATGTTTCTACGGTCCTCCGGGTGTAGGCAAGACGAGCCTTGCGAACTCCATCGCTACCGCGCTTAAGCGCAAACTTATCCGTATCGCTTTGGGCGGGCTTGAGGACGTAAACGAGCTGCGCGGACACCGCCGCACCTACATCGGCGCGATGCCGGGCCGCATCGTGCAAGGTCTCATCGAGGCAAATCAGATGAACCCCGTCATCGTGCTTGATGAGATCGATAAAATTTCAAGCTCATACAAGGGCGATCCGACGGCGGTTCTGCTTGAAATTTTAGACCCCGAGCAAAACTCGAGCTTTAGGGATTACTATCTAAATTTCAACATCGATCTTAGCAAGATCATCTTTATCGCCACGGCAAACGACGTATCTCTCATACCTGCGCCGCTGCGCGATAGGATGGAGTTTATCGAGCTTAGCTCATACACGCCGCAGGAGAAATTTCAGATCGCTAAGGACTATCTGATCCCTCAGGAGCTGCAGCGCCACGGGCTCAAAGCCGCCGACGTAGCGATCAACCCCGCAGCCCTTTCCGAGATCATCGAAGAGTACACGCGCGAAAGCGGCGTGCGAAACCTGCGCCGCCAGATCGCTGCGATCTTCCGCAAGGTCGCGGTTAAAATTTTAAAAGATAAAGAGTTTAAAAAGATCGTCGTTACGACGAAAAATTTAAGCGAATTTCTAAATAAAAAGGTTTTCGAGATCGACGAGGTTGAAAAGCGCGATCAAATCGGCATCGTAAATGGTCTTGCGTGGACTGCGGTAGGCGGCGACGTGCTCAAGATCGAGGCAGTCAAGATCAAAGGCAAGGGCGCGATGACGATCACGGGCCAGCTCGGCGACGTGATGAAAGAATCCGCGCAGATCGCCTTTAGCGTCGTAAAGGTGCTGATCGACGAGGGCAAGCTCAAAGCTGGGCAAGACGCGGAGAGCGGCGCGGCAAAAGCCTCACGCGCCGGCAAAAACTCCGCATTGCGCGCAAATAGCGGCGCATCTAAAAGCTCGGCGGCGGCACAAAATTTAGGCGCGGAGGAAAATTCCGAAAGCTCAGAGCAGATTTATAACAAATTTGACCTTCACATCCACGTGCCCGAGGGCGCGACGCCGAAGGACGGACCGAGCGCGGGCATCACGATGAGCACGGCGATCGCGTCGATTTTAAGCGAGCGCAAAGTGCGCGCAGATCTAGCGATGACGGGCGAGATCACGCTAAGCGGCAAGGTGCTGCCGATCGGCGGGCTTAAGGAGAAGCTCATCGCCGCGCACAAAGCCAAAATTGCCGAAGTGCTGATCCCGCGCAAAAACTACGAGCGCGACCTAGCAGAGATCCCGAACGAGGTGAAAAACGATCTGAAAATAACGCCCGTAGAGCGGATCGAAGAGGTGCTAAAGCTGGCGCTGGTCTAAATTTAAAGCGACGCTTTAAATTTAGCCGCTTTAGCCGCGCGCTTTGCGTAGAATTTTGAAATATTTGAAAATATTTGAGGCGGCGCTAAATTTTTGCTGTGCGAAATTTCGCCTACGTAAAACCTATTCGCATGCGTTAAATTTCTAAAATTCTTGCGATAGATTTTATGCTCGCTTGAGATAGCGTGAAATTTTATTCGTATCGCAAGCTCTCGCCACGCTTGCGACAAAATTTCTCGCAGCAGTTACGGCAAATGTGGAATTCTGTAGAATTTCGCACCCGCATAATCGCGCGATGATATGAAATTTTATGACTGCATAAAATTTCAGCTCCGCTTCTAGCGCAAAATTTTATGAAATTTACTTCGCGAAAGGAATAAAATGTTTGATTTTAAAAAAGAGTTTAAGCAGCTTTACGCACCTAAACAGGCACCGCAAATTTTAACCGTTCCGCCCGCGAATTTCGTCTGCATCCGAGGCGAAGGCTTGTTTAATATGAAGTTAAATTTTATCCGAGCGCTAGCGACAACAAAAACGGACGAGCAAAGATGAAACAAAAAGATTTCGTGATAGCGGCGATGATAGAGCTTGGCGGTGCAGCGACTCTATCGCAACTTTATTCTGCGACCGACGTTAGTTCGTGGTCGACGAAAACGCCATTTGCTTCTATACGGCGTATCGTGCAAGAAAATGCAGAGTTTTTTAAGATTCGCCCGGGTCTTTGGGGCTTAAAGTCGCTTGAGACGCAAATTTTAAAAGAGTTTGAAAGTGGCGCGAATCCGCGAGATAGCTTCACTCACTCCTATTTTCAAGGCCTTATCGTAGAGATCGGCAACCTGCGCAAATTTCAAACCTATGTGCCGCCGCAGGATAAAAATAAAAGCTTCGTCGCAAGCAAAAAGCTGGACGACCTCGCTTCGCTAAAGGCGATTTACGAATTTGCCTACCCGAGCATACTAAACAAGGCGCGCAGCGTCGATGCGATCTGGTTTAACGAGCGAAATCTACCTTACGCGTTTTTCGAGGTTGAGCACTCGACGGACTTTAAAAATTCTCTCAATAAATTTTACGAACTTCAGGACTTTAACGCCAAAATGTTTATCGTCGCGGATGAGGGCAGGTTGAGGCAGTTTCAAAGCGTGATAAGCGCGTCGATATACAAAGATATTGCCGGTAGCGTGAAATTTGCGAGCTACGAAAGTATCGCCAAACAATACGACTTAGAAAGCGAGAGCGCGAAAGTAAAAATGGGGGTTTGATGAAAGAATTTGAAGTAGAGATCACCGAAACTTTGGCGAAAAAAGTTGTGATTAAAGCGAAAAATAAAGAAGAAGCGTGTAAGATCGCGCGGACGGCTTACGAAAACTGCGAGATCGTTTTGAGTGCAGAGAACTTCGTCTGCGCGGACTTTAAAGCGACGATCGCGGACGAGCCGAAAACTGAAATTTAGGAAATTTATGGAACCAAATTTAACGAAATTCGATGACTTTTTACGCTCACTTAGAAAAACAAATGCAAGCCTTGACTACTTTACCGACTTTGAAAAATGCGGCAAAAATCTAAAAGCCGTTTCTATCAAGCTCCACACGCTTGATTTTTTACTCGGTTCAAAGGATTTGAAAACAGATATTTTCACTTTTAAGATACTCTGAAATCGTTCGTGCGAAATTTACGCCTCCGCGATTTTTTCGCGCATTTGTATCGAGTCCAACTTCCACGCCAAATACGTAATCGTGCAAATTTTTAACCTTTCCGTCCGTAAAAATTTTATCTAGTCCGCTTTCTTGGCAAAACTCATAAATTTTTTCGGGACTTTTAAAATACGTTCCGAGTTTCGTTAGCTCACCGCTAGTCGCTATCACGTCCGTGTTTTTATCGCGAACGGCAATGAGTAAATTTAACACATTGAAACACCATTTGTTTTGCCCGAAAAGAGTGAAAATATCTGCTTTCAAACCGAGGTCAGCAGTAGGAATTTTGCTCTAAATTTAGGAAGCGATCAAAAGATTTTCGATTTCGTCATTAGCGCAGGCGGCGTAACATATCTGATCGAGGCGAATTTTTACGGCACGGGCGGCTCGAAGCTAAATGAAGTCGCAAGGTCTTATATCGAAATAGCACAAAAGATCGCGCTTTGTGGCGGATTTAAATTTATCTGGATAACCGACGGACAGGGGTGGCTGGCGGCTAAAAACAAACTGGAAGAAGCCTACAAAAGCGTTAAAATTTATAATCTCGCCACGCTTTATTACTTTATAAAAGAGCTTAAAAATGTTTAAGTTAGCCGATGATTTTAAGCTTTTTAAAGGCGATTGTTTCGAGATATTGCCTAAATTTAAAGGCGAGTTTGACCTCATTTTTGCCGATCCGCCCTATTTTCTCTCAAACGACGGACTTAGTATTCAAAGCGGGCAAATCGTAAGTGTAAACAAGGGCGAGTGGGACAAAAGCTACGGCATCGATGAGATAGATAAATTTAATCTCGAATGGCTTGCGCTCGCCAAAGATGCACTCACGAATAACGGCAGCGTAATGATAAGCGGGACGTATCATAATATATTTTCAATCGGTCGGGCGCTGCAAAAGCTGGACTATAAAATTCTAAACGTCATCACGTGGGCGAAGACCAATCCGCCGCCGAATTTTAGCTGCCGCTATCTCACGTACGGCTCGGAGCAGATCATCTGGGCAAGAAAAAGTGAGAAATTTAAGAATATTTTCAACTATGAGCTAATGAAAAAGCTAAACAACGACAAGCAGATGCGCGACGTGTGGAACTTGCCCGCGATCGCGCCGTGGGAGAAGGCGTGCGGCAAGCATCCGACGCAAAAACCGCTGCCGCTTTTGGTGCGGTTAATTTTAATGGCGAGCACTCAAAATAGCGTCGTTTGTGATCCTTTTGCAGGCTCTGCGACGACCGGTGTAGCTGCGAATTTGCTAGAACGAAAATTCGTAGGTATCGAAAAAGAGGACGAGTTTATAGATATCGCCCTAAAGCGTAAACGCGAGCTCGACGCGAATTTCGCCGAATTTAGGCGAAAGATTTCGGATTTGCGACTATTAGAACAAGAGAGTTTGAAATTTTAAAATTTAAGCGTTTGCATTTCAGTGCGCTTTTTGCTTCGCAAATTTGCAACCGCAAAAGAAATATACGTTGCTAGTTTTAAAATTTTGAGCTTCACAGGCTATTTTTATTCGCCGCGTTTGCTACCTCTTTTTCACTCCACTAAAGCAGCTTACGAGCAAGAGGGAACACCAAGCTACATTCGAACTAATTCTTAAAAGGCTGTGAATGCAAGGCTGAAGTAAGAACGGAGGGGGTGCGTGCGGTTAAATTTAAAACCGCCTCATCAGCCATGCGATATTTTCACTCATCTTGTCGCGTTCAAAATTTACAATACAACTTCGAAGATTATTTTGCAATGCCCTCCTTATCCATCCGCTCAAATTTAAAATTCTCGCCGATTTCGTCAAAATTTAGCCGCCGCATATTACGCCCGGACGCGTCCAAATTTAAATCTTTGTCAATTTTTGCTGCATTTGCCTAAATTTAATTTTGCCTACCTTGCTCATCGCGCCGCGCCCAAACCCCAAATTTAACCCCAGCTTAAGC
>CAUUSU010000034.1:0-9861 GCA_963547835.1 uncultured Campylobacter sp. | reverse complement strand
GGCAAGGACGCGGTATTTTTAGCGCGAAATTTAACCGAGCTGCAAGAGGCGCTAAAGCAGGCGCAAAGCTCTCAGCCGTGGGCGTTTAGCCTAAATGAGCAGGGTCTTAGCAAGAAAGAAATTTTTTCCAAACGCGTAAGCGCAATGGTCGGCGATGGTAGCTTCGGCACCGTAAAAAGCGGAGAGTTGCTAAAATTTGGCAAAGTAAACATAAACGAAGCGAGCTGCACGCTATGCCTCAGCTGCGTGGGTGCCTGTAATACCGGCGCTCTGTATGCCGACAACAGCGACAATTCGATTAAGTTCAACGCTTCGCTTTGCACGACGTGCAACTACTGCGTTTTAAGCTGCGCCGAAAAGGATACGATCGAGCTTAAGCCTTGCGGCGTGGAACTTGAGCCGGGATTTTTTAATTACAAAATGCTAGCTAAAGACGAGCTTTTCAAATGCATCGAGTGCGGTAAGGAATTTGCGACGAGCAAAGCCGTGATGAAGATCGCGGATATGATGGGTGCGCATTTTGCAAACGATCCTGAAAAGATGAAGACTCTTTTTTGCTGCGGCGATTGCAAGGCGAAAATAATGATAAAAAAGCAGATAGAAGATGCTAGAAAAGGGGCAATGTAATGGATGCGAATCTACTTCAAGCAAGAAGCTACTACTACGAATTTTTTGCAATTCCGTTTTTTTTCTATGAAACGGATGCGAAATTTAAGCGCTGGAAGGAGCAACTGGAGTTTTTACGTAGCTCGCCCATCGTGTCTAGCGATGAGGCGGAATTTCAAAATTTAGCGAAATTCGACTTCGCAGCGTTTAAAAGCGAGCAAAATTCCGTGCTTTTTGATTTTTCATACGCCAACGTGCCGATGAGTGCGAGCTTCTACGACGAGGGGCGCGACGATGGGCGTATGCGTGTCGCGGTAATCGACGTACTAAAAAAGAGTAAATTTCGCCGCAATATGGAGCTTTGCAAAGAGTGCGAGGACTATGTGGGATTTATTTTTTACCTGCATTCAACCCTACTTCGCGACGCGGCTGCAAAACACAGCGCAGTTTTAAACGGACAAAATTCCGTGGCAAATGAGCAAAATTCCACAAATAGCGCGAGCTTGACGGCGCAAGACGGAAAAAATTCTGCAGATTCGCATGGCAGTAAAAATTTTACGGACTCGCAGGATGGTAAAAATACTGCGAGCGCGCAATACGCTAAAAATTTCATCGGTGCGCAAGACGGCGAAACGCTGGCGTTAGAGCTTTTTACGAATGTCACCAACAGCTTTGTGGATGAGTTTAGCGAGCTTTTGTGCGGGCATGTGCGGGCGGATTTTTTCAAATCATTAGGCGCATTAATGAGAAGCTTTTTTGCGCTTGAGCGCTCGCTTTTAGCGCTTGCCGCTCCGCAAAAGAAAGATCGCAGCGTCGTTAAAGAAGCGATCAAAAAAGGTGGCTATCAAAATAAATTTACCAATCCGGAAGATATTTTTAATCTGGATTGATAAATAAAATTTTTAACGGAAATCTTAACGCGAAAGCAGAATTTCGGTTAAATTTTAAACTTGCAAACTCTAGTTTTGCGAGTAGTTTTTTAGTTAGAACTTTATATTTTGAATTTTAAATAAAATTTAAAAAGTAACTTAAAATTTAATTTCCATCTCACTGCCTTTTCGTTATAATTCATTAGACTTAAATCCTGTAACAGGCGTTACTACAATAAAAGATTTAAAGCGATTTCTTCACAAAGGAAAACCATGGAGAACAAACGCAGAGATTTTCTTAAAAAATCTCTAAAAATCGGCGCAGTAGGTGCCGTGGGCGTTGCCGCGTCTCAGGCTCTAGCGAAAAGCGAGCAGGACTATGGCGATACCGTTCGTGGCAAATCACCGAAAAAAGAGGTGCTTTACTGGGAGAGTGAAGCGTGGAAAAAATACTATAAAGTAGCTTACTAGGAGAATTTTCATGAGTGAGAATGCGATCGGAAGGAGATCGTTTTTGAAACTCGCCGCTTTAGGAGCGAGCAGCGTAGCTGCGTTTGGCGAAAATAATACGCTAAGAGCCGCTACTGAGCAAGAGATCAAAAACCCATTTCCAGGTTCCGTTATGAAGCGAACGATATGTTCGATCTGTTCCGTAGGCTGCGGTATCGAGGCTCAAGTGGATGAGAGCACCAATACCTGGATTCGCCAAGATATGGCAGTAGATCACCCGATCTCGCAGGGCAGTCACTGCTGTAAGGGAATCGATCAAATCGATCTAACCAAATCTAAAATGCGTCTTAAATATCCACTCAAAAAGGTTGGTGGCAAGTGGGAGCGCATAAGTTGGGAGCAAGCCGTTAACGAAATCGGCGATAAAATGCTTCAAGTTCGCAAAGAGGACGGCCCAGATAGTGTGGTATTCCTGGGTTCGGCTAAATTTTGTAACGAGCAGGCATATTATTTTAGAAAATTTGCAGCCTTCTGGGGTACGAACAGCAACGACCACGTAGCTAGAATTTGACATAGCGCAACAGTCGCCGGTGTGGCGAATACTTGGGGTTATGGAGCTATGACAAATCACGTAGGCGATATGGCGAAAAATTCTAAAATGATCCTTTTTATAGGTGCGAATTCCGCGGTTGCAAATCCCGTAGGGGCTATGAAGCACGCTCTTCAGGCTCGCGATAGAAACGGCGCGAAAATCGTTGTAGTTGATCCAAATTTTACTAGAACTGCGGCTAAGGCCGATATGTATATTAGAATTCGTCCGGGAACCGATATAGCGTTTGTGTACGGAATGCTGCATCTAATCTTTAAAAACGGCTGGGAAGATAAGGAGCTAATAAAAACCAGAACCTACGCTGTAGAGGAGATTAGAGCCGAAGCTGAGAAGTGGGATCCTAAAGAGGTAGCCAATGTCACCGGATGCAAAGAAGAGGAGCTGATAGAATTTACGAGGATGTTTGCTACCACAAAGCCCGCTACTTTATGCTGGGCTCTAGGCATTACTCAGCACTCGATCGGAAGTTCTAATACTAGAATTTTGGCTCTTTTGCAGCTCATACTAGGCAATATGGGCAAGCCGGGCGGCGGCTGCAACATCCTTCGAGGCCATGATAATGTTCAGGGCGCTACCGATATGTGCAATCTCTCCGATAGCTTGCCTGCATATTATGGGTTAGCCGATAACGCCTGGAAGCACTTCTGCAAGGGCTGGGGCGTAGATTACGAGCAGTTTATTAAAAGATTTGCCGTCTCTACTAAGCAGCCGCACGAAAAGCAGGGTGAAAAAGTGCCTGGTACGAATTTTACCGAGTATTTTCACTACGATCCGAGCATCGAGCAAGATACGATAAATTGGCGCAACGAAAAGGGCTTTTCGCTATCTAAATGGTGGCAGGGCGTTTTGAAAAACGAGCCCGTTTTAAGTAGTGGCAATGTCCGCGTTCTTTGGGTGCAAGGCACAGGAATTACTTCTATGGCTCATGTTCGCGAGACTCAAGAAGCATTAGGCAAGATCGATATGCTGGTAGTCGCCGAGCCGTTCTTAAACGAAGTAGCGATTCTAAACGATAGACCGGATGGAATTTATGTTTTGCCGGTAGCTACGCAGTTTGAAAGCGAAGGTCATCTAAGCGCTACAAACCGTAGCGGTCAGTGGAGAACTCAGATTGTTAAGCCGCTATTTGAGAGCAAAGAAGATCAAGAAGTAATGTTTTTATTCGCGAAAAAATTCGGCTTTTACGACGAATACGTTCGCGGCATGAAGATGGGCATCGTTGATGGCGAGCTTAAGCAGGTTAAGGACGATTTCGTTTGGCCTGACGACGCTACCGATGAGATCGCACGCAATACTCAAAGTATTGGAAATAACGGTCGTACCGCAGCTAGATTTCGCAGACAGCAGAAAAATTGGCATCTATTTGATCCCGATACTTTGCGCGGCATAGGCGGAGAAGTAGAGGGCGAATACTACGGACTTCCATGGCCTTGCTGGGATACGCAACACCCGGGCACGCCGATTCTTTACGATGTAACTAAGCCTTATGCCGACGGCGGTATGGGATTTAGAAACCGCTTCGGCTTAGAACACGACGGCGTTTCGCAGCTAGCCGACGAGAGCATTACACTTCCGGGATCAAAAATTCAAGGCGGTCATGCAGAGATTACCAAGGCAAATATCGAGCAGGTTTTAGGCATCACGCTAAACGAGGAAGAGAAAGCCAAGATGGGGCCTACGTGGAGCACAGATTATAGTGGCATTATCGCTAAAAAATGCCGCGAGTTCGGAATTTGTCCTTGCGGAAACGCAAGAGCCAGAGCCAAGGTTTGGCAGTTTGCGGATCAAATTCCAAAGCATCGCGAACCGATCCACTCGCCTAGATGGGATTTGGTAGAGAAATATCCGACCTTTGCGGATCAAAAACGAAATTTCCGCGTCTTTACGAGATTTATCTCCGAGCAGAAAAAGCAGGATTGGAGCAAGGACTTCCCTACTATCGTAAGCTCGTTAAGGCTTGTAAATTTAAGCGGTGCGGGCATGATTGAGCGCACGAGCAAGTATCTTTCAGCGATTACTCCGGAGATGTTTGCGCACGTAAATCCTAAGCTTGCCGCTGATAAAGGTATCAAAGATGGTGAGATGATGTGGATTCATTCGCCGCAAGGCACGAAGATCAAAGTCAAGTGCATCTATTCGCACGCCGTTACGCCTGATCGTATTGTTATGCCGTATAACTTCGCGGGAATTTTCCAGGGCGAGGATCTAAGCGAGCGCTATCCTGAGGGTACTAAGCCATATATCAGAGGCGAGAGTTCAAATACGATTACAAACTACGGCTTTGACATAAATACGCAAATTTCGGAATTTAACGCCGGTCTTTGCAGACTAGAAAGAGCATAAGGAGATAAAATGCCGGCAAGATTAAAATTTTACGTCGATGTCGAGCGTTGCATCGCTTGCTATGGTTGCCAGGTAGCCTGCAGCTCGGCTCACGAGGTTCCCGTGCAGATCAATAGGCGCAAGGTTATTACTTTAAACGAGGGCATAGAGGGGCAGGAGGTTTCAAGCTCTATTGCTTGCCAACACTGCACCGATGCGCCTTGCGCGCAGGTTTGTCCGGTTCAATGCTTCTATATCAGAACCGACGGCGTCGTTTTACACGACAAAGATAAGTGTATCGGCTGCGGATACTGCCTCTACGCGTGTCCGTTCGGTGCTCCGCAATTCCCTAGAGACGGAGCTTTCGGTATCAAAGGCGCGATGGATAAGTGTACTATGTGCGCGGGTGGACCGGAGCCTACGTTTTCGCACGAAGAGCTACATAAATACGGCCAAAACCGCATCGCAGAGGGCAAGGTTCCGATTTGTGCGGCGATCTGTTGCACGAACGCTCTAATCGTGGGCGACGCGAGCAGAGTTTCGGATGTTTATCGCAAGCGCGTACTTACGCGCGGCGTGAGCCTATAAGATTGTGGAATTTTAAACGCCTCCGGTTTAAAATTCCGCCTCTTTTTGTAGAAAATTTCAACCGAGCGACGGCTTTAAATTTAGCGGTTGCTCGGCGTGAAATTTTATTTAAAAATCTCCGCTCCCGCGTATCGATCGTTATATTATTTCAAAAAATCACCTCTTGCCGACATTAAAATTTTAAATTTATGCTACAATCACTCAAATTTAGGATTTGAAATCTTAAGCGAAAGGATCTGTCTTGAAAAATAAAATTTCACTTTTTTTGCTCATTTCGGCGTTTTTGATTTTTACAGGTTGCTCTAAAAACGTGCCCGTAAATAGCGGCATCGTGCGCACTTCCGAGCCGCTTCACATTATGGAATTTCCGCAGGATAAACTCATAAGCGTAAATTTCACCAATACCTCTACGACGGATTCAAATTTAACCCAAGTAGTGATCCAGCATCTGCGTGCGGACGGATTTAAGGTCGTAAATAAAAGCGCGGCGAACGTCCAAATCGGCGGCAATCTCAACTACTTCCGCAAGGCGGATTTTTCGCGCAGATCGTGGGATAATCCGAGATTTAGCTTCGGAATGGGCTTCGGCAGATATTACAGATATACGGGCGTAGGCGTGGGCTGGGGGATGCCGTTCGGTTATGATCCTTGGGACGACGACGATTATTACAGAGACTACTTCTACGACTCGCAGATTAGCCTCTACATAAGCGTTAAAAACAAGGGCGCGTGGAAGGACTACGTAACGAACCTCAACTACCAAAGCATCAAAAATCCGGGCTCTAAAGACTCGGTAATGGATGCGCTAAATTTTAAAATTTACGAATATATAAGACAACTGATTAAGCAGGGAAGATGATAGTAAAAGAGAATAAAAAGCCCGTAGCGATGACGCTGGCGGGATCGACGATTTTGGCGCTCGCTAGTGGATATTGCTACCACACGGGCTTTGGCGGTGCGGCGCTTTTTGCTTCCGTAGTAGCGGCATTTTGCGCGTTTTTTTGCGCGCTCAGACTCGGCGCGAAAAATTATTTGCAGATCGGCGAGGATGCTTTTACGATCGTGCGCGGCGCAAATTCCGAGAGCTTCGAATACAAAGACATCGCAAATTTAGGCACCAAAACCTTCGTCGCAGGCAGAAACAAAACGGAGCTTTTAAATTTTGTATTCAAAAAAGCGCCCCAGGCGCAGGACCGCTTTAATTTTTTGCGATTTTACAGCGACACGGAGGCCACACTGCCGGGCTCGTTTGAAATTTCGATCTACGAGCTGAGTAAAATTTTGCGCGAGAAAGCGGGTCTTTCGCAAAGCCCTGAGGAAGAACAAACCGCTTTAAAAACTCGCAAGGGTGCCAAAGGCTCTAAAAAAAGCGTGAGTAGCGGTAAAAATTTTAAAGCTAAAAACCTCCGCGATGAAAATTCCGCTTCGCAAAATTCCGATACGCAAAATTCCTGCGGCGCACAAAATTTAGGCGCGGAGAATTCCTACGCCGCGCAGAATTCCGCCATGCAAAATTCTAATGGCGCCGCTGATTCAAACGGCGCGCAGAATTTGAAGGGCGCTTCAAATTTAAACGAACAAAGCTCCGCCGCGCCGAATGGTGCCGCTTCCTTAAATAGCGCCAGCGCGGGCGAAAATTTCACAGGCGCCGAGGATTCCGCGCCTAAAATTCTCGCGGGCGATAATGGATCTGACGCTGCGCCTGAAAGTGCGGCAGCGGCTGACTCTGATGCCGCCGATACCGCGATGCAAAGCTCCGCCTGCGAAAGTAAAAATAAGTAGAGGCGCGGCTTTGAACTCCTTGCCGATCGGAATTTTCTTGCAAGGAGCCGCGCTGATGCTCTCGCTCATCGTCGCGATCGGCGCGCAAAACATCTTCGTCATCTCCCAAGGTCTTGCAAAAAACCATGTTGCGGCGGTTTGCACGGTCTGCGCGCTAAGCGATGCCGTATTTACGGCCGTAGGGATATTTTTAATCGGCGGCGCTCTTAAGCAGGGCTCGCTTATTACCCAAATTTTAGGCATAGGCGGGGTTATATTTCTGCTCTGCTACGCGCTAAGCTCGTTTTTTAGCGCCTACAGAGGCTCGCATTTTGCCAAGATTCAAAACTCGGCAAATAGCCCGCTGGCACCCGTCGTAGCCAAGGCTCTCGCGGTGACGCTTCTAAATCCGCACGTGTATTTAGACACCGTCGTGGTCGTGGGCTCGCTCGGCGCTACGATCGCAGATGCCCAAAAGCCGTGGTTTTACGCGGGGGTTATGTTCGTATCGTTTGCGTGGTTTTTCGGTTTAGGATATGGCTCAGGGGCGCTTTCGAAACTTTTTGCAAGTAGCAGAGCATGGCGCATAATCGACGCGCTCGTGGGAGTTTTGATGCTGTATATGGCGTATCTGATCGCGAAGTTTGTCTTTAAAATTTAAAATTTCACGCTAAAATTCCGCATTCTTGATAAAGGATCTATGATGAAAATTGAAATTGAAAGCGGGCTCGAACTAAAAGAGGCCTTGTGGCGCGTAGAGAAAGCTCTGCGACTAGTGACCGACAAGGATGGCAAAATCACATCGAGCGCGACGCTTTACGTGGGCAAACATTCGCTTTTAAATTTACTCGATACCAACCAGATCGAAAATATCCAAAACGCCTATGCGCGCGCCAGGACGGAATTTCGCGCGGAGATGCTGGGCGTGCTGGAGGGCTTTTTATCTCAAGAGGATGCCGAGAAAGATCCGGAATACGCGCTATTTAATCAGCTCTACCAGATGGCGATGACCGCGGGCAGAAAGAGCGATATCTTTATCCACGTCCAAGGCATCAGCGAAAACGAGGTCGTGCTGCGCGTCTATCAGCGCTTCGAGCTGGAGAGCGGCGAGACAATCTATTACGCAGGCGGCGAGTTTAGCTACACTCTGGATGAAAATTTCGGCAAAATTTATCGCTACGAAATTTGATTTTAACGCTACGGCGTGAGATCAGGTGTCGCTTCGATCGTAAATATTACGTCCGCATTATGCCTCTTTGCTGCAAGGAGCATAAATTTAGACGCTCAAAACACAAGGCAAGTTTAAATTTAGGCAAACTTTCTACAACGATAGAATTCCGCTCGGTTAAATTTATCGTAATTCCAAATTTAAAGCTACATGTAAATTTTTATCCTTTGATACACAAATTTTACCCTACTGCCCGCCTGCATTCGAGTTTGCCTTGTTTTACGCTTGTCGAAATTTTTAAGTCGAGCTCGAATAAAATTTCACTCCTCAGGCACGCAAATTTTGTCGGATCGCACTTTTATGCAAAAGAAAAGATAATTAAACGAAGCCGAATTTAACCAAGGCGCGTATATAGGAAGGCGGGCTCAAAGATGATACGCTATGTGGCGATTTGCTGCCATTGCTTACTTTAAAAATTTTAAGCATTAATACGTGTAAAATGTAAAAACAAAGAAGTGAAAACGCAATGCTAAGCAGAAAAACTAGGATAATAAAAGCGCTGATCGGACTAGCAATAATGATCGTCGGAGTCGCGTTTAGCAGCTGGTGGGGGCTGATCAGGCTGGTGCCCTTTATCGTGGGCGTCACGGGATTTTGCCCCGCTTGTTACTTTTTAAACCGCTGTTCGCTAAAGCGTTAAATTTAAGCCGCGGTATGCGGTTTTATCGAGTGCTTGGGGCAAGAGGCGCGATAAATTTTAGCGGCGAAGTGAGGGGCTTTAAATTTTAAATTCTCCACGCTTCGACGCGGAGTGTTAAATTTAAACTGGCCCTTTAAAGCTTAAAATTTTATCGCGCGATGTCAGGAGGTAAAATTAATCTCGTGCCGCCGTCAATCGGCATGCTGCTATCCGCGTAAAATTTTAGTGCGTGCCGCTTCCGGCGCTCTTGTTAAAATTGGATTGCGCTCCGCGTCCGCCACAATCAAACTTCTATGATTAATTGCGCCCGCCTCTTAAAATTCATCTTAAATTTGCTAAAATTGCAACAAAATTTAAAATTTAAAGGAGCCCAAATGTCAAATATCTTAATCATAGGCGCGGGCGGCGTGAGCCAAGTCGCGACCGTAAAATGCGCGATGAATGCGGACGTTTTTAGCAAGATCACCCTTGCAAGCCGCACCAAAAGCAAGTGCGACGCGATCGCTAAATTTATAAAAGACCGCCTAGGCGTTGCTATCGACACCGCCCAGATCGACGCGGACGATACCGACGCCGTAGTCGCGCTCATCAAAAAAACGGGTGCCGATTTGCTTTTAAATGTGGCGCTGCCGTATCAAGATCTGACCCTCATGGACGCGTGCTCGCGCGCCGGCATCCCCTACATCGACACCGCAAACTACGAGCACCCAGACACGGCGAAATTTGAATACAAGCTGCAGTGGGCAAAGGACGGCGAGTTTAAAGCCGCAAACACGATGGCGCTGCT
>CAUUSU010000033.1:0-9993 GCA_963547835.1 uncultured Campylobacter sp. | reverse complement strand
GTTTGGATGCCGCGACGCTGGGAAGCGATGCCGATCTTAGCGAGATCGCGAGCTTGGGCGAGTTTGAAAGCTATGAGATGACCGAGCCCGCGCAAACCGCACAGCGCCTAGCCGGCGCGGGCGTCGTCATAACCAACAAAGTCCTAATCACGGATCAGATCATGGCGCAAACTGCGCTTAAGCTGATCTGCGTCAGCGCCACGGGCATGAATAATATCGACATGCAGGCCGCGCAGGCTCGCGGCATAGCGGTGAAAAACGTAGCGGGCTATTCGACGAACAGCGTCGTGCAGCAGACCTTCGCGTCGCTGTTCGCGCTAACCAACGCGCTCGGATACTACGCGGATTACGGATCTAGCGGCAAATGGTGCGAGAGCGAAATTTTTACCCACATTGACGCGCCGATCAGCGAAATTTACGGCAAAGAATTCGGCGTCATCGGGCTTGGACAGATCGGCGCAAAGGTCGCCCGCATCGCCGCCGCGTTCGGCGCGAACTTGAGATACTACTCCACTAGCGGCGCGAACGATAACGGCGAGTTTGCCAGAGTGAGCCTGGACGCGCTTTTGAGGGCATGCGACATTATCTCAATCCACGCCCCGCTAAATGAAAAAACGGCGGGATTGATCGGCGAGGCGGAGCTTGCGAAGATGAAAGAGGGGACGATCTTGATGAATTTTGGCCGCGGCGGCATCGTAGATGAGGAGGCGCTGGCTCGCGCCGTGGACGAGCGAGGCCTGCGCGTAGCGCTTGACGTGCTTCAAACAGAGCCGATGAGGGCGGATCATCCGCTGCTGCGCGTTAAAAATCGCCGCAACGTCATCATCACGCCTCACATCGCATGGGCGAGCATAGAGGCCCGCAAACGGCTGATAAAAATGATCGCGCAAAATATTAGGGATTTTATGAGCGGCAAATAAGCGCGGTTAAAACGCCGGAGCAAATTTAACAAAATCAAGATGCGGCACAAGGTCCACAAAGACTCTGCACGCAGTATTTCAAAGCGCTACACATAAAATTTTATTAACTGAAAAGAAGCGATACTGCTTCGGACAAAATTTTAAATTTACGCCGCGAATGAGCTATCTCTCCGCTTTGAATTCGTAGATTTATCTTTTCTTATAAATTCTTTTTATGCTCATCCAAAATCCCGTAACTATAAAAAATAACACTGAAATCGCCGCTACGCAAAATAAGAACTTACCCGCCTCGCCGAAGATATAGCCCGAATGCACGCTCAAAACGGCTTTATGTATAGCAAAAGGGCGCGGCATGGTGCTTTTCGCATCATCATAGCGAGCATGCCGCAAGATGCTCTTTTTAACGTTTACACTCATCGTGTTCATATGCTCTTCGCCCTCTTCGCCTTTATCGAAATAAAAGATCATAAAATTTTCTCCATCTTTTTGGGCGATGATGTTAAAGAATTCGTAGTTCTCACCGCGTTCACGCTTAAAAATATCAAGTGCCGTCTGCAAATTTAAAATTTTATCTTCATCCTCAAGCGAAAATCCTCGCACTTCGGTAAAACTCGTTTTTCTAAAAATTTCCTTTTCGCCTAGCGCTCTGTTGGTGATTTTGGCTATCCAATCATACGACCAATAAAGCCCGCTAGCGCTTATCGTAAGCAAAACGGGCAGCAGCAAAACTCCGACCGCGCCGTGCAAGCTATATAAAAACGCATAACCTCTCGCTTTAAAATTTATCCTAAATGCGCGTAAAATTTTCCCTCTAAAACTAGGATAATAGATCACCGCGCCTGAAATTAAGACCAAAATAAATATAACCGTGCTAAGCGCCACGATATTTTTGCCTATTAGCCGCAGAGTTTCGTTTTTGCTTAGCCCAAATCCCAGATTGGTATGTAGGTTTAGTATTACGCCGATAAACGTATCGCCTATGTTTTCCGAAGTAATTTCGCCGTTATAAGGATCTATAAAATATGATTTAAACTCGCCGCTAGAATCTGTACCGGAAAGCCTAATCGCCTCATTTTTATTGTGAGGAATTCTATAATAACTGAGCGTAAAACCGGGCTTAGCTTTTCTGAAAATATTTAAAATTTCGGCGGGCTTAAGGGCATCTTTTCCGCTCGGGCTCACGAAAGATTTGCTTTGATTTAGCGCATCTATAATCTCGTCGTGATACGAGATAATAGCGCCGCTAAGGGCTATGATTAAGATCGGCACGCAGCATATAAGCGTCAAAATAAGGTGGGCGTTGAACCAAAATCTTTTCCTTTTTAGAATCGCCATTAATTTCCTTAAATTTTAAATCCGCGGACGAAATTTATACGCCGCGAATTTAAAAGTTCACGTTAAATCCAACCTGCGCCTTCATCCCGTCTACGACCATCATTTGATAATTTCCCGAGCGCGTTAGTACGAATTCGTTGAATATGTTATAAAGCGTAAAATTTAAACTTGTGTCTTTTGTGAGCTTATAGCTCGCGCCCAGATCAAAAAGCGTGTATGAGCGGATATCCTCATCGTAGCTTAGGCTATCGCGCGTCCTACTATAATAATTTATTTGCGACCATAAGTTTAGCTTGGAGCTTACGTCGTAATCAAATCCTAGCTTTACCGAATGGATTGGAAAATTATTTAAGGTTTTGCCCTTCTCGCTACCCGTTTTTTGCTCGGATTTCGTATAGGCGTAGTTTGCATGCAGCTTCAAATTATCTAAAATTTGATAATCGCTACTTAGCTCTAGACCCCTAACCTCGGCTTCTCCAATATTTATAGTATCCCAAATTCCGCGTCTGTAAGTTTTGCCGTTATGCACGCAAGGATTTCCCGGTCTTGGACGGCAAATTAATTTGGTAGAAATTCCATCTTTGATTTTGGTATAAAACGCGGTAGCGCTAAAGTTAAATTTATCGTTATCGTCATAAGAAAACCCACCTTCGTAGCTTATGCTACTTTCAGGCTTTAAAGAGCTTCTGCCTATCTGCGCTCCCTGGCCTCCTGCAAACGGCAAGGCAAGGCCCTCGCTACGCTGCTTAATATCCGGAGTCGAATATCCCGTCGAAACGCCGCCTTTAATAGAAAAACTTTCGTTTAAACGATAAACGGCATAAGCGCGCGGCGATATATGGCCGCCGTAGTCCTTGTCGCGATTATATCTGATTCCACCGGTTAGCGTTAAATCATCAGTTAGATAAAAATCATCCTCGCCGTAGATCGAATAATCCCATCTTTTGACATTTGCCTCATCTGCGGTAGTAGCGGCTTCGTTTAATCTCTCGCTTCGGTATTGCACGCCCAAACTCAAAGCATTTGAATCGAAAAAATATGAGCCTTTAGAATTTAGCGTAGTCGTTCTAAGACGCAGATCCTGGGCGCCGCTTTCTTTCATGCTATCGTAATTTGCGTAGCTATCTATCATAAACTTATCGTATTTTCCCTGATGAGACAGGCTTGTGGTGTAGCCTTTCATATCCTCTTTCGCAATATCGTTATTGCCTCCCGAGGTTGTTCGCGTACGCCCGTATGTACGCCTAAATTTATTATTTACTTTACGATAATCAAGCGTTACCTCATCATTTTGCGTTGCGTTATACATCAGTTTTGCGCCCATATTCGTCTCTTCATTATTTCTATTTGCATAAGGCTCTTTATCCTCTATCTTTTCAAAAAATCTGCCGTAAAGTGCGATACCTAGCACGTCCGGGACGATGGCTCCGTTTAGATAAAAACCCGTTTGATAATCACCTTTTATTTGCGATTTTTTAGCGAAAGTATAGTATCCGTTTACATTGCCGCTAAGCTCATTTGAAAAGCCTTTGGTTATGATATTTATTACTCCGCCCATAGCGTCGCTGCCGTAAAGCGAGCTCATAGGACCGCGGATGACCTCTATGCGCTCTATCGCATTTGCGGGAGGCAAGAAATTCTGGCTGCTGCCAATACTTCTTAATCCTTTATAAGCGCTATCGCTGGTCGCAGGCTTGCCGTCGATTAAAATTTTCGTATATTTTTGAGATAAGCCTCTTAGGCTTATGCCTTTTCTCGATGCGGCGCCTAGCGTTGCGGTAAAGGCACTCGGCAAATCTTTTAGCATTGCGGAGATATCTTGGTAGTTGCGCTTTTGTATCTCTTTTTGCGTAAGAACCGAGATAGAAGCGGGTGCGTCTTGGATATTTTGCCGATAGCCCGTAGCGCTGACTACGGTAATTTCACCCAAATTTACGCTTTTGTCCTGTTTTTCTATCTCGCCCGATATCCCGGCTGTCGCTATAGCAGCGATCAGCGATAATTTATATATTACGCGCACAAACACCCCTTTTCTTATTAAAATTTAAACTCATTTTACTATAATAAGATATGCATTATCAAGAAATACTAAACGGCAGAGGGATTATTTTAAACGCTAAAGGGATAAGATGAGTAAAGAGATAAGTTTAGATGATTTTTTGCAAAAAATATCTAACGAGATTGAGCCGTCCAAGCAATGCGGGTATAATAAAACCGAGCTTGAAAGCGAAAGTATAAAATTCGACTTTAGCTCCTTTTATACGGGCGGAGAGATAGGATATTATAGCAGCGATATAATTTGCAGAGATTTCCTTTTGCATCGCCACGAACGGGGCAGCCGCTATTCATTTTTATTTTTCAATACGGGCGAAAATCCTATCTGCTTCAGATCGGATAAAGATCAGTTCGTCTTGAATAAAGGTGAGTTTTGGCTCGGAACTATGCAAAGCGAACTACGTGGCGTTCACGAGCTTGAAAATAAACACTATAAAAGCTCCTGCATAGCGCTTAGCACCGCTTTTGCAAATGAGCTAGGAATTTTAAAAAATTTGAATTTAGATCAAGCCGTTTGCATGAAGAAATTTAAAACAAGCGCCGTGCAAAATATTATTCTCAAAGAGCTCGAAAATGCCGCGATATACGACGGCAAAATACGCGAAATTTTTATGGAAAGTAAAATTTTAGAGATGCTTTATAGAAGTTTTCATAAATTTAATGAGCCCGAAAATGCGCTTAGTCTTGATGAAAATCGCATAAAAACAGTTCAAAAAGCAAAGAAAATATTACTCGAAAATATGCAAAATCCACCTAGCATTAAAGAGCTCGCCCATCTTTGTGCCACGAACGAATTTGCACTAAAAAGGGATTTTAAGACATATTTTGGCACGAGCGTTTATGCGATGCTGGCAAATGAACGGCTTGAGATTGCAAAAGAGCTATTGAGTCTAGATCAAATCAGCGTAAACGAAGCCGCCAAAATGGTCGGATACAATAATTTATCGCATTTTTCTAAAATTTTTAGGGCTAAATTTAATACATTGCCGATGCAACTGAAAAAGGATATAAAATTTTACTACTCGGATTAGAATTTTGCACGACCGATTATCTTTTAGAAGCCACACTCTTTCGCAACCGCATATCAAAATCTCATAAAATTTTATATCGCAACCGGACCCGCAAAAATACGGAATTTAAATTATAAATGCCGCCGAAGCCTTGGCGGCAAAAGCGAGCTGCGATCAATATCGCAGCTACGGGTATGTTCAGATGTCAAATGGCGCCTTAAAATTTTAAATACGTCTAAATTTAAAACAGGCTATAAACCTCATCGAGCGTGAAGTGCTTTTTATCGATCTTGCCGCCGTAGTATGGCTTGATATCCTCGTCAAAAGCCTTGTGAAAAAATTTTGCTTTATACATTTTTACCAGGCTGCTATTAACCGCATCAAGCAACTCGGTATTGCCCTTAGATAGGGCGACGGCGATATAATCTACCTTGCCGAGGTTGATGATTTTTGCATCAAGCGCGGCATCGTTTCTAGCGTATCCTAGCACGACGGTATTATCGTCGGCAAAGCCTATGCCCTCGCCAGCCTTTAGCCTAGCGACGCATTCGTTTGCATCGGCACATGTCACAATCTCATAACCTGCGTTTTTAAAGTGCTCCTCGGCAGTTGTGCCTTTAACGCTTAGAATTTTTTTATGCGCGATCTGATCGATTCTTGAAACATTATCGTCCTTACGGCTTAGCACACCGATCTGCACTGAATAATACGGGTAAGAAAAATCGACTTTCTGAACGCGGTCTTTTGTGATGGTGAGCTTGGATATGATGAGATCTACTTTGTTTTGCTCCAGTGAGGGGACGCGATCTTTAGATGCTACGGAAATAAAGTCGATTTTGATCTTTTTATTGCCGAATAGATTTTTAACTAACTCATTTGCCAAGTCAACCTCAAAGCCCTTCAGCGTGCCGTTATCATCGAAGCTAAACGGAGGCTGGGAATCTTGCAAACCTATGCGAATTTCGCCTGCTTGCTTGATATCTGCTAGAGAGTTAGCGCAAAGCGCGCCAGCACCCAGCAAAATACTTAGTAGAATTTTTTTCATATTTCGTCCTTTGAATTAAAACATTTTATAAAGATCATCTAACAAGAAATATTTTTTCTCAGCCTTTCCCTTGTAAAAAGGATCTATGCTATCGTTAAAAATTTTCTTGAAAAAGCCATTTTTACTGAGCTTGACAAGCCCGTCGTTTAGGGCGTTTAGCAAGTCATCGTTGCCTTTTTGCACCGCGATAGCTAAAAAGTCCGTCGTGCCTAAATTTTTGATATTTACCTCTACCTTGCGATCTACGACCGAATAGCCCAAAACTACCATATTATCGTCCGCATAGCCGATGCCGCGACCGGATTTTAGCGCGTGGAAACATTCGCTCGAACTAGCGCATGAGATAACCTTAAAGCCTTCCTTGTTAAAATAATCAAAAGCCGTAGTGCCGGGCTCTGCTAAAATTTCTTTATCTTGTAAATCGTCTACGGTTTTTATATTATCATCGGTGCGGGTTAGCACGCCGATATTTACGCTAAAGTAGGGATTTGAAAAATCCACTAGTTTCTCGCGCTCTTTCGTAACCGTGATGGCTGCGATATCTAAATCGACCTTGTTATCTTGCACGGCTGTGATACGATCATTGCCTAGAGTTACGACATATTCGATTTTGCCGCCCTTATCGCCGAAAATTTCTTTCACGAGCTCTTCGATAAGCGAAATTTCAAAACCGCTATATCTTCCGTCCTCAGAGACGCTAAGTGGCGGCAGTGAGCCGTCTATCCCAATGCGAATGAGCCCTTTTTCTTTGATCTGCGCTAAAGAGTTAGCAAATAACGAACACGAAGCGATTAACAACGCAAATATAATCTTCTTCATAAAATTCCTTTAAATTTTACTAAAATTTTGCCAGCGAATAGAATTCCATCCATCGCCGCTTTAAATCAAAACAAGCTGTAAAGATCGTCCAGCAAGAAATACTTTTTATCAATGGTGCCTTTATAAAAAGGCTCAATACTCTCATCAAAAATTTTTGTAAAAAAGCCCTTCTTGCTTAAATTGATTAGTCCCGCATTTACCGCGTTAAGCAGCTCAGTATTGCCCTTTTGCACCGCGATGGCTAGGAAGTCCGTCGAGCCTAAATTCTTGATATTTACCTCAACCTTGTAATCGACTACGGCATAAGCAAATACAAGTAGATTATCATCGCCGTATCCGTCGCCCTTACCCGATTTTAGGTCATTAAAGCATTCATTCGCGCTCGCACACGGTACTACGTTATAGCCCTGTTTCGTAAAGTAATCAAACACAGTAGTGCCGGGCTGCGCCAGTATAGTCTTTCCGTTTAGATCGGAGACCTTTCTGATATTATCGTCGCTACGAGTTAGCACGCCGATATTTACGCTAAAGTATGGATCGGAGAAATCTACCAGCTTCTCGCGCTCTTTCGTAACCGAGATTAGCGCGATATCTAAATCAACTCTGTTATCCTGTACCGCTTTTATACGATCATCGCCTACCGTTACGACATATTGTATCTTGCTGCCTTTATCACCGAAAATTTCTTTAACAAGCCCTTCGATTAAGAGTATCTCAAAGCCGCTATATCCGCCGTCTTTAACGACGCTAAACGGCGGAGACGAGCCATCTATACCAATTCGAATAACCCCTTTTTCTTTGATTTGAGTCAAAGTGTTGCCAAAAAGCGAACACGCAGCTAGCATTAACGCCAAGATTATCTTTTTCATAGCGTCCCCCTTTTTAAAAATTACAGCAAGCTATAAAGATCGTCTAGCAAGAAATACTTTTTCTCTGCAGTTCCTTTGTAGTAAGGCTCGATAAAATTATCGAACGAATTTTTGAAAAAGCCCTCTTTGCTTAGTTTGATTAGCTCGCCGTTTAGAAAATCCAAAAGCTCCGAATTGCCCTTTTTCACGCCGATGGCTAAGAAATCCGAAGTGCCTAAATTTTTGATATTTACTTCAACCTTTTTATCTAATACCGGATAAGCTAGCACGACTAGGTTATCGTCGGCATACCCGTCGCCCTGTCCAGCTTTTAGCGCCTTGTAGCAAGCGTTTGCGTTATCGCATCTGGCGATATTATAGCCTTGCTTTTCAAAGTATGTTTCTGCGGTACCGCCGCTAAGAACTAAAATAGTTTTATCTTGCAATTCATTTAAGGATTTAATCTTATCTTCGACGCGGGTCAAAATGCCTATATTGACGCTAAAATACGGGGTCGTAAAATCTACCTGCTTCTCGCGCTCCGGAGTTACGGTAAGAGTTGCGATAACCGCGTCCACCTTATCTTCTTGTAGGAATTTTATACGCTGATTTGCAAGCACGGAGGTAAACTCCACCTTTCCGCCTGATGGAAGCATATCTTTAGCGATGGCATTTGCCATATCGACCTCAAAGCCCTGATGCACGCCGTCTTCTATCTTGCTAAACGGTGGCTGCGCGTCATAAACGCCTATTCTAAGCACTCCGCTACTTTTGATCTCGGAGAGCGATCTTGCGCAAAGCGCACTACTGGCCAAAGCTGCGACGAGCAGACTTAAGAGAAATTTCTTCATCCTTTTTCCTTTCTCATAAATAATTTCAAAGCCATTGCCACGGCCACGGAAAACCTCAAAATCCCGCCCGAATGGCAAGCAGACATTAAATTCGCCCGCAGGCGAAAAGCAATTTTAGCTTTTTATATCTTTAATGATTATTAAATAGTAAGTAAAGTCGCCAAATAAATTCGCTTTTTCATTATCCACTTCGATTCCACGCGAGCTTTTTTTAGAATTTTCATCCGCTTCCTAGCGGCAAATTTTAAAATTTTGCAAAATTTTAAAGCCACAGAATTTTACAAAATTTTCAGCGTAGGATTGGGCGAGAAATTTTACGAGCACTTTAAAGCTTGCGATGAAATTTTAAAATTTTATGAGATCAAATCTTGCAGGTTGCATTTGGCAAAACAGCACAAAAAAGGAGTGGAATTTTAAAATTTCGCGCTTTAGCGCAGACATAGAAGAATTTAAAATTCTTAAATTTATACGCTCCGCCCAGCAAAACGGAATTTTAAAATTTTTAGCAAGCGTCGTATTTTAAAAGCAAGCAAAATTAAAGCTTTGCCATGCTGCAGAATTCCACGATAAAAGTCACGCTGTCAGTGCTAAATTTTGCGCTATAAATCATACTACAAACATCAGTTTGGCGCAAAGCACGATGATGAAGCCGAAAGTAAGCGCGATTTTATGGATGTTCGTTCGCAAAAACTCCGGCGCAGGCCTTCCCATCGCGCGACAGCTTAAATTTATCACTACGCACGCGGCGATTATGAGTGCGAGCGCGACTTTTAGCATAAAGATTTTTTGAAGCGGCGTGCCGAAATACCCTCCGTTAGCGCTTCCGACCCAGCGACTCATCATCATTCCGCCGGTGATTATCAGCATAAAAAGGCAAACCGGCATGATCTTAATCGCGCGTGAGCCGATCGTCTTTTTAACGCGCTCAAAATCCGCGCCCAGCATGCTTTTAAGTCGCGAAAAAATCACGACGTCGAAGAATATGTAGCCCAAAAAGATAATGGCGCAGATGAGATGCACGATCTGCACGTAGGGGTAAATTTGCTCCACTACCGCTCCTTGCTATGAAATTTCGCCCATTTTATGCGAAATTTCAAATTTTAGCAATGA
>CAUUSU010000032.1:0-10787 GCA_963547835.1 uncultured Campylobacter sp. | reverse complement strand
GCGGGCTTTTGCGTGGATGAAAGCTTAATGGCTCTAGCAGGTAGCGGCGCGATCTTTTTGCACTGCCTGCCGGCGTACCGCGGATATGAGGTAAGCGAGGCCGTGTTTGAAGCGCACGCGGATGAAATTTTTGCAGAGGCGGAAAATCGCCTGCACGCGCAAAAGGGCGTTATGGTCTGGCTGGATCAAAAAAGATAAATTTAGGAGAACGCATGGAAGAAAAAGATAAAGCGCTAAAAAAGATCGACAAAGCGAGCGAATTTTTCGGGCTGGATAGCTCGAAAAGGACAGTTTTTGAAATTTCGCAGGGCGAGGATAATGAGAAAAAACTTACGCTAAAAAGCGGCTCGTGGAGCGACGAGGAGCCGTGGTTCGGCATCGACGAAAATAACGAAGTGCACACGATGATCTCGATAAAATCGCTTGCAAATCTCATCACCGCGACCAAAAACGCGATGCAGGAAAATTTTAATCTCAAGCTTGAGCGCTCGATCTTGCAGCATACGCCGGTGGATTTCGGCGACGCGTGGATCGTGTGCATGGACGAGATCAGAAGGCTAACGGGCGCAAATCCGAGTGCGAAAAGATTAAGCTTAGACGTCGATGCCGTCGTTTCGCGCGTAAAAAGCCTGCATCCGAACCTTTTCATCGATATCGAAGAGCTTATCAAAGCCAAGGCGGGCAGCCGTGAATAGCATAGACTTTGACGCTTACGCGAAATTTTCACGCCCGGGGCCTCGCTACACGAGCTATCCCACCGCTTTGGAATTTAGCGAAAATTTCAGTTACGACGAGTATTTGAACGAGCTGAAAAATCAGAAAAGCTCTACGCCCCTGTCGCTTTACTTTCACATGCCGTTTTGCCGCTCCGCCTGTTATTTTTGCGGCTGCAACGTAATCTACACGGGCAAGCGCGACAAGATGGATCGGTATTTGGACTATATCGAGCGCGAAATGCAAATTTTAAGCGGCGTCGTGGACGGCTCACGCCAGGTCGTGCAGATGCACTTCGGCGGCGGCACACCTACATATTTTAGCGCCGAACAGCTCGCGCGCCACATAAAAAATATCAAAAAATATTTTACAAATTTTAGCTCTGAAGCCGAGATCAGCTGTGAGATCGATCCGCGATTTTTAAACGCCGAGCAGCTTGACGTGCTCGTTTCAAACGGCTTTAATCGCATAAGCTACGGCGTGCAAGACTTCGATCCGCAAGTGCAAAAGGAGATCCACCGCATCCAGCCTTTCGAGCTTACGAGGGACGTCATAGCTATGGCGCGCGAGAGGGGGATAAAATCGATAAATATGGATCTCATCTACGGCCTTCCGTATCAGAGCCTAGCTAGCTTTAAGCGTACGCTGGAGCTTGCGCTTTCGCTTGATCCGGACCGCTTCGCGATCTTTAACTACGCGCACGTGCCGTGGATAAAAAAATCTATGCGTAAATTTGACGAGACGACACTGCCAGAGCCGAAGGTAAAGCTTGAAATTTTAAAGCTTACGCACGATTTTTTGAGCGCGAACGGATATGAGATGATCGGCATGGATCACTACTCAAAGCCCGAAGACGAGCTTCATACCGCGCTTAAAAACGGCTCGCTGCACCGTAATTTCCAGGGCTACACGACCAAGGGCGGCGCCGATCTAATCGGCATCGGGCTAACTAGCATCGGCGAAGGCGCGCGCCACTACGCGCAAAATTTCAAAGATATGGACGCTTACGAGGCCGCGATCGATGCGGACAGACTGCCGTATTGCAGGGGCATTTTGCTAAATGAAGAGGATCTGCTGCGCAAAGAGGTGATTATGGGGTTGATGAGTAATTTTTGCGTCGATATAGAGGCGATCGAGGAGAAATTTAAGATAAAATTTTTTGAGCATTTCGGCGCGAGCCTAAAGCAGCTTGAGGCGCTAAAGGATTTCGTGCAAGTCTCGCCGCATAGAATTTCCGTAACGCCCACTGGCACGCTTTTGATCCGCAATATCGCGATGTGCTTTGATGAGTATATGGGTAAAAATTTGGGCGAGAAGCGCTTTTCTAAAACCGTCTAAGCAGCGCGACTATGAGTAGGGCAAAGCTTGGAGCGTTCGATTTTGCGGCACTTAGCGAGCGCTGCGTAAAATGTGGTAAATGTATCCAAGTCTGCACGATTCATGGCATTAACGGCGATGAAGTAACGAGCCCACGCGGATTTGTGGATCTTTTGGGCGCTTATGGCAGGAATGAGCTAAAGCTTGATAAAAATGCTAAGAAAATTTTTGAGAGCTGCTTTTTATGCACCAACTGCGTAGATATTTGCGGCGAGTCTTTGCCCATAGATACGGCAATTGAGAATGTTCGCGCGCGCATTGCGGAAAAATTTGGCATCGCGTGGTACAAAAAAGCTGCGTTTTGGCTGCTCGGGCACCGCAAAGCGCTGGATCTAGCAGCAGCGCTTGGATACGTGTTTCTTATCTGTGGCTTTAAGATGCGAAAAGATACGCAAAGCTCTATGTCGCCTAGATTTGGTTTACCAATACTTAAAAAAGAGCGCTTGTTGCCTGCTCCTGCGAAAAAGAGCTTTATGAACTCGCACGCAGAATTTATCGACAACGGCGGCGAAAAAACTATCGGAATTTTTATAGGCTGCATGGCAAACTACGCTTACACGGGCGTAGGCGAGGCAGTTTTACATATCGCGCGAGCGCTAAAGCTAAACGTAAATTTGATGAAGGAACAAGCCTGTTGCGGCGCTCCTGCGTATTTTACGGGAGATTTTGCGGCGGTTGAACGCGTGGCAAAATTTAATATAGCATATTTCGAAAAAGCTCTGCCTGCTCTTGATGCGATTATCGTGCCCGAGGCTACGTGCTCTGCGATGCTGCGGGTGGATTACGCGCATTTTTTTGAAAACGAGCCGCAATGGAAAGCCCGTGCGCAAAAGCTTGCGAGTAAAATTTTTATGGCGAGCGAATACTTTTATAAATTTACAAACTTAAGTGATCTTTTGATGCGCCGCGGCAAAAGGACTTTAGCGATTACTTATCACGATCCGTGCCATGCCCGCAAAATGCAGGGTATTTGGAAAGAACCGCGCGGCTTGCTTGCTCAAAACTACGAAATAACCGAGATGGATGAGCCTAATAAATGCTGCGGATTTGGCGGTGTGACGATGCAGACCGAGCGTTACGAGCTCGCGCGCGCAGTGGGATTAGCTAAGGCGCGCGCAATGGCGGATCTACCCGTGCGCGTAGTTTCTACCGAGTGCAGTGCGTGCAGGATGCAGCTAAATAATTCGCTTTCTTTAAGCGGCTCGCAGATGAGGTGCGTAAATCCGCTAGAGCTCATCGCTGAGGCGCTTATGGACGAGGAAAATTACAATGGATAAATTTCGCGTTTTAGAAGCTCCTACATTTCGTTAGCTTTTTACTCAATTCACATCCTGGGGTAAAATTCTGTGCTTTTTAAATTTTTGGTTTTTAAAAATTATGATTAAATTTTATCATTAGCTTGTAAAGGTTGCGGTTTGCGTCTTTGAGCTTTTGGACAAAGCAGCCTGAAGCGGTGCACGGGGTGGCAAGCCCACAGGTTTTGCTCTGCGGTGGGGTTGATTAATATGATTTTAAATACTAAAATTTTGTAGTTTATAATTTTAGCTGAGGGATTTGCGCAAAATTTTAAGAAGTTTAATTGAGGGATGGATTTTGGCAGAATTTTAATTTTATGTGGCATTATTTAAAATTCTCATGGGATTTGTGCTGTGAGCAAATAGCTAGAATTTTGATTTATTAATCCGCGTGGATTTGCTTAGCGTTGCAGGATTAAAGCACGAATTTTAAATTTCGTAAAATTTAAGAATTAGTTACGTATGAGCTTCTTGCACTTCGCGATTTCGACGTTGCGGCAAAATTTCTTTCAAAAATGTCAAAGTATGCATAAAATATACTCACAATTTTCAGTACGAGATATTTGGCAAAAAGGCTAAGCTAGCGAGATCGGGGCTTTAAATTTAATTTTTATTCTTGCTCTTTTTCGTCATCTTCAGAGTCTAGCTTTGCTTCTTCAATCAAAAGCCTGTTGGCTTCGGTAGCTTTTTTTATCTCGCTTAAGTTTTCTTCTATCTTATTTAGACGCTTTTCAAGGGTATTTAGACGCTTTTCGGAGCGGGAGATAAAATAATAAATCAAATAAATCATAAAAACTATTATGATCCAAGGTACGATTTTCATATAAAATTCCTTAAAATTTAAAATTGCGCGCATTATAGCAGAAATTTTATGAAATTTTAAAATAGGCTGTTTTAGCCTTGACAATTGGGGATTTTTCGGTTATAATTGCCACTTCAATTTCAAAATGCTGGTGTAGCTCAGCTGGTAGAGCTACTGCCTTGTAAGCAGTGGGTCGGCGGTTCGATCCCGTCCACCAGCTCCATTTTTTGTAACAGTGTTTGACCAGATTTCATCAAAGGGTGAGATACTCAAGTGGCCAACGAGGGCAGACTGTAAATCTGCTGGCTTTGCCTTCCGTGGTTCGAATCCACGTCTCACCACCATGAATTTTTGATGCGGGATTAGCTCAGTTGGCTAGAGCATCAGCCTTCCAAGCTGAGGGTCGCGGGTTCGAGCCCCGTTTCCCGCTCCACCATTTAGGTTTACTGGGAGCTGTAAAACTTAACTGCTTTTATACGCTTACATAATCTAAATTTTGGTCGCATTGTTGGGTATTGGTAGCGATTTCTCTTTGCCTGAGTTTAGGCTCATATGGCTCAGAGGTAGAGCACTTCCTTGGTAAGGAAGAGGTCGCGGGTTCAAGTCCCGCTATGAGCTCCATAAAATAGAGTCGCTTAGTTTGTTGTGTAATCCACAAATCAATAACGGAGGATATGATGGCTAAAGAAAAATTTAATCGTAACAAGCCACACGTAAACATTGGTACCATCGGTCACGTTGACCATGGTAAGACTACTTTGACAGCTGCTATTTCTGCTGTTCTTTCCAGGAAGGGTCTAGCCGAGCTAAAAGACTACGACAATATCGACAACGCTCCAGAGGAAAAAGAGCGCGGTATTACTATCGCTACGTCTCACATCGAATATGAGACCGAGAAACGTCACTATGCTCACGTTGACTGCCCAGGTCACGCCGACTATGTAAAAAATATGATTACCGGCGCGGCTCAGATGGACGGCGCTATTTTAGTTGTTTCTGCTGCGGACGGTCCTATGCCTCAAACTCGCGAGCACATCTTGCTTTCTCGCCAAGTAGGCGTTCCTTATATCGTAGTTTTCCTAAACAAAACCGATATGGTCGATGATCCGGATCTTTTAGAGCTAGTCGAAGAGGAAGTTAGAGATCTTTTAAAAGAGTATAAATTCCCTGGCGACGAGACCCCAATCATTAAAGGCTCTGCCCTTAAGGCTCTTGAGGAAGCTAAAGCCGGACAAGACGGCGAATGGTCTGCAAAGATTATGGAGCTTATGGACGCGGTTGATAGCTATATTCCAACTCCTGTTCGCGATACTGATAAAGATTTCCTTCTTCCGATCGAAGATATTTTCTCGATCTCCGGTCGCGGTACCGTTGTAACTGGTAGAATCGAAAAAGGTATCGTTAAAGTTGGCGATACTATCGAGATCGTAGGTATTAAACCCACTCAGACTACTACCGTTACCGGCGTTGAGATGTTTAGAAAAGAGATGGATCAAGGTGAAGCCGGCGATAACGTAGGTGTTTTATTGCGCGGTACTAAGAAAGAGGAAGTAGAGCGCGGTATGGTTCTATGTAAACCAAAATCGATCACTCCTCATACTAAATTTGAGGGTGAGGTTTATATCCTAACTAAAGAAGAGGGCGGACGCCATACTCCATTCTTTAATAATTATAGACCGCAGTTTTACGTTCGTACTACAGATGTTACCGGTTCGATTACTCTTCCTGAGGGAACCGAGATGGTTATGCCTGGCGACAACGTTAAAATTACCGTTGAGCTAATTGCTCCGATCGCTCTTGAGCAAGGTACTCGCTTCGCGATTCGCGAAGGCGGTCATACCGTAGGTTCAGGCGTCGTTTCGAAAATCATCGCTTAATTTTTTGCAAGCGGAATTTTAAAATTCCGCTTGCTTTTTTATTCAAGGAAACCAAATGGCAAAGAATTCAAGTAGAGTAAAGGTCGGATTAAAATGCTCCGAAAGTGGCGATATTAACTATACTACTTATAAAAACAGCAAAACTACGACCGAAAAACTAGAACTTAAAAAATATTGCCCTAGATTAAAAAAGCACACGCTTCATAAAGAAGTAAAGTTAAAAGGCTAATTGTTATAGGGCAATAGCTCCAACGGTAGAGCGCCGGATTCCAAATCCGATGGTTGGGGGTTCGAATCCCTCTTGCCCTGCCACGAGGATTGGGTATGGAAAAAGTAAAAGAGTATTATAAACAAGCAAAAGTAGAGTTAGATAAGGTAATTTTCCCGACTAAAGATCAGACTAAAACAGCATATATCTCTGTAGTAGTCGTAGTCGTAGTTATCGCACTGTTTTTAGCGCTAGTGGATCTTATTATGTCCGCTTTGATAACGGCTTAAGTAAGGATCGTAATATGGCAAATAAATGGTATGCGATACAAACTTACGCCGGCAGCGAGATGGCGGTAAAGCGTGCGATAGAAACGCTAAAGCAAGACGAAGCACTTGAGGCTAAGATCGGTGAAGTGCTAGTACCTACCGAAGATGTTATAGAAGTCAAAAATACAAAGCAAACCATTAAAGAGCGTAGCTTATATCCAGGATATTGCTTTGCAAATTTAGATCTGGATACCACTTTATGGCATAGAATTCAGATGCTACCTAAGGTCAGTCGCTTTATCGGCGAGGCGAAAAAGCCATCTCCGCTACCGGAAAAGGATATCGAAATAATTCTAGAAAAGATCAATAATCGCGAGGCTCCTAAGCCCAAGATTAATTTCGATGAGGGTGAGACGGTTAGGATCGTCGACGGGCCTTTTGCTAATTTCAACGGCATCGTAGAAGAGTATGATATGATCCACGGCAAGCTTCGCCTCAATGTTTCGATCTTCGGACGAAGCACGCCGATTGAAATTTCATACTCGCAAGTTGAAAAGATTATTTAAATTTTATAAGGAGTAAATTTATGGCTAAGAAAGTTGTTGGCGAAATCAAGCTTCAAATAGCGGCCGCAAAAGCAAATCCAAGCCCGCCGGTAGGTCCTGCACTAGGTCAAAAGGGCGTTAATATTATGGAATTTTGCAAAGCGTTTAACGAGCGAACCAAAGATATGGCGGGCTTTAACATTCCTGTTATCATCACGGTTTATGCCGATAAAAGCTTTACTTTCATCACTAAGCAACCGCCTGCGACGGATTTGATCAAAAAAGCGGCGAAGATAGATAAGGGTTCGGACAACCCTCTTAAAAAGAAGGTAGCATCCCTAACTAAGGCTCAGGTTTTAGAGATCGTCGAGAAAAAGATCGCCGATCTAAATACCAAAGATAGAGAGCAGGCTGCTAGGATTATAGCGGGTTCGGCTCGTTCTATGGGTATTACGGTCACTGACTAGACCTTTTGACCGCTAAGGTTTAAAAAAGCGGTAGCACTTTAATTGCGGAGAAATATATGCCAAAAAATTCAAAAAGATTCAACGAACTTTTAAAAAAAGTTGACGTAAATAAAATTTATAGCGTAGACGAAGCGGTAAGCACGGTAAAAACTCTAGCTTCTGCTAAATTTGACGAGACGGTGGAGATCGCTCTTAAACTAAACGTAGATCCAAGACATGCCGATCAGATGGTACGCGGCTCAGTCGTTTTGCCTGCCGGCACTGGCAAGAGCGTTCGAGTAGCCGTGATTGCAAAAGACGCAAAAGCTAGCGAGGCTAGCGAAGCGGGTGCCGATATCGTGGGCGCCGATGATCTGATCGAAGAGATTCAAAAAGGAAATATAAATTTCGATGTTCTTATCGCCACTCCAAATTTAATGGGACTAGTCGGTAAGGTAGGTCGTATTCTTGGTCCAAAAGGCGTTATGCCGAACCCTAAAACCGGTACCGTTACTATGGATGTCGCTCAAGCCGTTAAAAACGCTAAGGGCGGACAGGTAAACTTCCGCGTCGATAAGCAGGGAAATATCCACGCAGGCCTTGGCAAGGCTAGCTTTAGCAAAGAGCAGCTTTTAGACAATCTTACGACGTTTATCAAAACCATAAATAAGCATAAGCCAGCGACTGCGAAGGGCAGATACGTAACTCATGCATCGCTTTCACTTACTATGAGCCCTGCAGTTACACTGGATAATCAAGAAATAATCGATTTAAAATAAAATTTTAAATTTTTATCTTAGATTGGAGATAGCTCAAGGTTTTTAACTTAATTGATCGAAATTTTAAAATTTCGATCGCTTGGCTTGAAATCACCGATCGGAAAGGAGACCTAATGACGAGAGACGAAAAATCAAAGATAGTAGTGGAGCTTGGCGAGGCTTTCAAAGCTAGCGAAGCTATAGTAATTTCCGATTTTAAAGGCCTTAGCGTTAAGCAGCTTGAAGATCTTAGAAATAGCGCGCGCGAAGCGGGCGTAAAGGTTCGGGTTATCAAAAATACCCTAGCTAATATCGCTTTAAAAAATGCCGAAAAAAACGGACTTAGCTTTAAAGATACCAATATCTTCTTATGGGGCGAGCAGCTTTCTGTATGCAAAGTAGCGGCTAAATTTGAAGAGAAAAATGAAATTTTTAAGCTTAAGACCGCTCATATCGATGGGGAAGTAGCTGGCATAGATAAGGTTAGAGCGCTTTCGAAGATGCCTTCGAGAGACGAGCTTATTGCGATGTTACTTCAAATATGGAATGCGCCGATTCAAAATTTTACGATCGGCCTCAATGCGCTTAAGCAGAAAAAAGAAGCTAGCGCTTAATTAAAATTTAGGAGAATAAAATGGCAATTTCAAAAGAAGATGTTTTAGAGTATATCTCTAATCTTTCGGTGCTAGAGCTTAGCGAGTTAGTTAAAGAATTCGAAGAAAAATTCGGCGTAAGCGCAGCTCCGGTTATGGTAGCAGGCGGCGCAGGTGCTGGCGGCGCAGGTGCGGCAGCGGCTGAAGAGAAAACAGAATTTGATGTCGTATTGCTTGATGCAGGCGATAAGAAAATCAACGTAATTAAGGTTGTTCGCGCCTTAACGGGCCTTGGTTTAAAAGAAGCCAAAGACGCTACCGAGGCTACTCCGTCCGTTCTTAAAGAGGGACTTAACAAAGAAGACGCCGAGAAGGCTAAAAAAGAGCTTGAAGAAGCAGGCGCTAAAGTCGAACTCAAATAAATCGCGGAATTTTAAAATTTCGCATACAAATGTGTGCCGGTGCACTGCATCGGCACTTCTTTCTTTAAAATACAACTACGAGGTAGTGGAATGTTAAACAGCCTATATTCAGGAAATCGTCTTAGGGTGGATTTTTCAAAGGTTCCCAAAGACATCGAAATTCCGAATTTATTACAACTACAAAAGAAAAGTTTTGATCATTTTTTAAATCTTGATAACTCGGGTGGAGAAAGCGGCATAGAGAAGGTTTTCAAAGCCATTTTTCCTATCCACGATGCACAGAATAGACTAAGTATCGAGTATGTAAGCAGTGAAATTTCAAAGCCAAAGTATTCGATTAGAGAATGCATGGAAAGAGGGCTTACTTATTCGGTAAATTTAAAGATGAAGCTCCGTCTGCTCGTGCATGAGCGCGATGAAAAGACGGGCAAAAAAATCGGCGTAAAAGAGATCAAAGAGCAAGATATATTCATTCGCGACATTCCTCTAATGACCGATAGAATTTCATTTATCATAAACGGCGTCGAGCGTGTCGTCGTAAATCAGCTGCACAGAAGCCCGGGCGTAATCTTCAAAGAGGAAGAGAGCCCTACGGTTCTAAATAAACTCATCTACACCGCTCAAATAATACCTGATCGCGGCAGCTGGCTATACTTCGAATACGACGTAAAAGACGTACTATACGTGCGCATAAATAAAAGGCGCAAGGTTCCGATCACGATCCTATTTCGCGCACTCGGTTACAAAAAACAAGACATTATAAAATTATTTTATCCTATTAAGACGATCTATATCAAAAAAGGAAAATTCCTAACCGATTTCGATCCTAAAGAGTATTCTGGCAGGCTCGATTACGACATTATAAACGAAAAGGGCGAGGTGCTTCATCAAGCAAGCAAGCGCCTAACATCCAAAAAAGCAGAGAAGCTGGCGGAGGACGGACTAAAGCTAATCGAATATCCGGCTGAAATTTTAGCCGAGCGCTACCTAGCCGACGCCATCGTCGATAAAAACAGCGGCGAAGTGCTTTTTGATTCGCTAACCGCGCTTGATGAGGGCAAGCTAGCTAAGATCGCTAACACCGAGAAAAAATTTACGATCGCCAACGACCTAGCTAGCGGCGTAGATACTTCGATCATAAATTCTTTCATCCAGGACGCCGACGCGCTTAAACTCTTGCAGCAAAGCGAAGGCATAGACGACGAGAACGATCTGGCTGCGATTAGAATTTACAAAGTAATGCGCCCGGGCGAGCCGGTGGTAAAAGAGGCGGCAAAGAGCTTCGTAAACGATCTATTTTTCAATCCGGAGCGCTACGATCTGACCAAGGTTGGTCGCATGAAGATGAATCATAAACTAGGTATCGAAGCGCCGGAATACGTAACCGTACTAAGCAGTGAGGATATCATCAAAACCGCAAAATACCTAATCAGGGTCAAAAACGGCGACGGCTTCATCGACGATCGCGATAATCTCGGCAA
>CAUUSU010000031.1:0-11293 GCA_963547835.1 uncultured Campylobacter sp. | reverse complement strand
GCATCGCCTTTTCAAACTCTTCCGCCGCCAGATCGGCCTTGATCTCATCTATCACGCCGCTAAATTCCGCCCAAAATTTATCCACTCTGCCCGCAAAAGTGCTTGGAATTTGCGCCTTTTCAGCCTTTTTTCCTGAGCTAAATAACCCCACAGTCTCTCCTTTAATTAAATTTAAACGCAATTATAGCTTAATTTTTTGCGCAGGCGCGGAGCGCAAATTTTAAAAATCCCGCCCTCATGTGCACTGAAAGCAGCCGCCCAAAACCTCGCATTTCTCGCAGATCTGCACGTATATGACCCCCTCGCCCTGCACCAGCTCGCCGAATGGGATCTGCGCTAGGTGCTTCATCGTCCCGCCGCAGCTATGGCAGCTCAGATACTCGGCGTCCTGTACCCACTGCGGATAGCCGCCCACGGTCACGTCAAGCTCGTCAAAGCAGCCGTAAAAGGGCGAAACCTCGCCGCCTAGCTTAAATCTCATATCGCATAGTCGCGTCATGTCCTCTTGCAAAAAATAACTCTCCGTAAACCCTTCGCCCTTATAGCTTAGCTCTATCTCGCCGTCTGCGCCTCTCTTGCAAAAATAAACGACCGAACCGATACAGGTCGGGCAGCAGCGAAAGATCGCATCGTGCTTTAAATTTAGAAACGCAAGCCGCGGCTCATCGGCCTTAAGACGCAGCATATCGAGCATCTCGCAGCCGCAAAACTCGCACTTTTGCCTCGTAGGCCTGCCGATACGTACGGGCTCGTCCGCATTTTGGTTTGCGCCTTCGCAAGCGTCCTTTGCATTTTCGCTTAAATTTAAACCGCTGCTAGCGTCTTTTTGCGCGTCTGATTTGAAATTTACGCGCTCGTTCCGCAAGCTCGCGTCTTCGTCCATGCCCGTGCGAGCGCTCTGTGCGCCCGCGTGTAAATTTGAAATTTCGTCTACGTCTTTTTGCGTGTTTTGTTCGGAATTTGCGCTGCCCGCACCGCCTTTGAAATTTAAAATTTCGTTTGCATTTTCATCTCCGCGCCCGATCGCGCAGCTGCCGTTTTTCTCCGCGCCGTCTCTCGCGCGCACTACCGCGAGACACTTATCAAAAACGAGCGATTTGCGCTCGCCCGCCTCGTCAAAGCTCCAGCCGCCGATTTGCGCGTAAATTTCAGTGCCTGCGTAGAGCTTTTGGCGCCACGGCCTTGGGTTTTGATACAGCTCGTAAAAAAGCCGCGTCGTCTGCTCGTCACCCTGCCACGCAAGCGCGCACAGAACGTCATTTAGAGTGTTTTTGGCATTGCCCTGCAGCGAGGCGAGCTTGCGGACGAGCGCATCTCTTACGTCCTTGGGCGCGCCGAAGTAAAGCTCCGGCGGGCAGTAGATCTCCGCCGCTGCCGCAGCTCGCGCGATCCTTGGATCGTGGATACCTAACAGGCTAAAAAGCGCCCAAAAATCGTTACAAATCTCATCCCATTTTTCGATCTCGTCGATGCGGTCCGCGATTTTTAGGATCATCGCCTCCACTTCGTCCGCGCTTAGGTTTAAAATCTCCTCTCGCCTCTGCTTTTGGCGGCATGAGTGGCAGATGCCGTCAAAATAGATCCTGTTTTCGCCGCATTTTGGGCATAGATGGGCTTTGCTTTGCATTTTATCTCCTTAAATTTGGATTTAAATTTCGTCAAATTTTAGCTAAATTTTACTGTTTTGTAGCGATAAAGCGCGGTTTAGAATTTAATGTCGCATTGAACGAGAGGCTTTATAATACACCTAAATGCGTTATTTACGAATGGAATTTAAGCTGAAAGAGATGTGAATTTTAAATTACAATAGAAGTAGGGTGGGTTTGCGAGATCAAGCGGAATTCATCTTCGAAAAGATAAATTCCACTTTTGTGCGCTTAGGCACAAATCACTTTTCAATGTGATGTTTGACCAGATACTCGATGATATTTACCGCATTATCGATGCCGCAATACGACGTGTCGATGCAGATATTGTAGTTTGCGGACGCGCCCCAGACTTGGTTGGTGTAGTATTGATGAAAGCTCATCCTGCCTGCGTCGCTGTTTTCCATATACTCTCGCGCGTCGGTGTGCCCTTCTTTTTCTAATCTAGCGAGCTTAAACTCATCGCTCGCGCGTAAAAATACCGTCAGCAGATCCGGATGTCCGCGCAAGAAAAACCCGGCGCAGCGCCCAAGCACTATAACGTTGCCGCCCGAGACGATCTTCTCGTAGATTGCTACGATACGATCGCGCTTCTGCTCATTGGCTAGCTCGTTGTGCGATATTGCCTGAAGCAGCGTATTTACGGGCATTTCGTTGTAGAACTCATACATCTGCTCGAAGCAGCCAAGCTCGTCTGCTTTGCGGAGCAGATCCGCCTTGGCTAGATAGGTGTAGCCTAAGCGCTCGGCTAGTTTGCGCGCGGTTTCGCGCCCGCCTGCGCCCGTTTGTCTAGCGATCGAGATTATCATATTTTCTCCTTAGATGAAATGTGCAAATATACCGGCACCGATGACGGTAAGAAGTCCCGTAACTGCCATTGCTAAAGACGCCATCGCGCCTTCTACGTCACCAATCTCAAGAGCGCGCGCCGTTCCCATCGCGTGGCTCGCGCAGCCTAGGGCGATACCTTTTGCCATCGCCTTTTTGATGCCAAAAATTTTAAGTAGCGCCTCGCCAAATACGCTACCGATGATGCCCGTAGCGATGATGCAGGCCACCGTTAGTGTCACGATGCCGCCTAAGCTTTCGCTGATACCCATACCGATCGGCGCCGTGACGGATTTCGGTAGTAGCGTGACATACATTGTGTGATTTAGCCCAAATATCACCGACATCGCGTAGATGCTGCCTAGCCCTGCAATCATACCCGAAATCAGTCCTGCGAAAATAGCTAAAAAATTACTTCGCAAAAGCGCCAGCTGCTCGTATAGCGGCACGGCTAGACAGACGGTAATCGGCGTTAAGAAAAAGCTAATGTGCGAGGCGCTGGCGTTAAATTTTTCGTATGGAATTTTAAAGAGTAAAAGTACGCAGACGGTAAGCACGATACCGATTAGAAGCGGATTGAAAATAGTTAGCTTAAAGCGCTTTTTTAGATAAAGTCCCAACTCAAACGAGCCCAGGCACAAAAACACGCCGAAAAAAGCGGAGTTCATTAAAATTTCTCTCATTTTTTGTCGTCTCCGGATAAAATTTCGCGTTCCAGCTTCGCATCCACGCCCTTTGTATTCACGCCGTCTTGTTCGTGCGCGGCTTCGTAAAGCCTACGCTTAACGCGGGCGAGGGCGATTTTATAAAAAATTTGCGTTACCGCGCCACTTGCACCGATGACTACTACCGTAGAGACTGCCGTAATCGCGATGATTGCGAAAAGATGTTGGCGTAGCGCGTCGCCTGCGATGATGATCGCAGCACCCGCTGGGATGAAGATCACCGGCATAATCTGCATAAAAAACGACACGATTTCTCTGATCTGCGATACTTTGATGAGTTTGAAGATCAGGGCTAAAAGCATAATGACTAGCCCATAGATGCTAGCGGGGATTGGCACAGGCACGAGTGCCGCCAAAATCTCCGCAACAAAAGATATTCCTAAAATCACACTAAATTGGATTAAGTAGTTCAAAGTTTACCTCGGATTAAAATTTAGGGCTAAATTTAGCACTTTGCAGTTAAAATAGATATTAATCTTGCTAGGTTTGGGCGAAATTTTGCGGCAAAATTTAAAATTTTAATCGCAAGCAGGAGCGAGATTTCACTTCTAAAATTTCAAATTTTAATCGCTAATTTGTCGCCGCTTGAGTGAATTTTGATTGGAATTTAAAATTTGGAGTCGCCGATTAAGCTATCTGTGAGCCAGCTGCGTGAATGAAATTTTATACACAATTCTGCGCCGAACTCTGCTCCCGACTTCACGCGCAAAAACACATCGCGCGGAGTAGCCAGGCGCACATTGGGTAGTACGAGTCGTGTGGAAGCTGCGCGAGCTGATGCAATCGTGCGGTAAATTTTAAAATTCCTGCGAGAGAGCGTTTAAATTTGAGTTAAATTTCGGCGAATAAACAAGCGCGCTTAATTTTAAAGAAAGGTCAAGCGAGTGCTTAAATTACGAAGTTCGCGCCGCTCGAGTTTAAATTTCACGATCCGCGTCTCGCGGATATGGGTGCTGTCGCTACTAAATTTTATGGCGCCGTTAAAATTTAATACCGCGTAAGACACGCCGCTAGCAAATTTGTGCGGCGGGCGCGGTCGTATGAGCGACGGCTCGTTTTAGCTGGCTCGAAATCCACGTGTAGCAAATGACAAGTGCGGCGCGAATGCCATGCGCAGCGTATTTTAAAGGCTGGGAGCGGCCGCGGCTCGCAGTGCGATCAGCGTCGCAGTGCAAAGCCAAATTAAATAAAATTTCAAAAACCGATTTAGCGCCGCCACCCGAGCAAAAAGTGTAGGCAAATCCCGCGCAAGGTCCTACCCTAGCTCGATTTTGATACCGAGCACCCTGCAGACTAGATCGAAAATTTCGATATCAACGTTGGGCGCGTATTCGTCCAAAACCGTGTAAACTTCGGCACGCATATCCTCGTCGTGGCCCGGGTGCGAGCGCGAATACAGCTCGTCCGTGCGGCGCACGAGCGTGAGATTATCGATATCTCGCTCGCGCATCGCCTGCTTGAGCCGCTTTGAAATTTGCCATTTGAAACTTTGCATTTTCTCTCCTTTAAATTTGCGCGATACTAGCCAAAAGGGCTTTAAAGTTTAATTTCTTAAATCTAGTGGCGCGTTTCGGCGCAATCAACGAGCCTGCGCCATACGGTCTTGCGCTTGCAAATATAAACGAGCCGGGTTTAGATTAAGGCTTTACCGGCTAAATAGAAGATTATCTTTGCGTAAATAGCGCTAAATCTTGCAAAGCCAATGGGATTACTTCGCCGTGCGAAGCGCCTTCGTAGAGCTTAAACTCGCAAGAAAGCCTCCGTGCTTTTAAAATTTCAGCTAGATCGGCCGCTTTTAAAATTCCTGCTTTATCGGTTTTTCCTTTACGCATTTCACTCGAGCCAGCAACGAGCATTATGAATTTCGCTTTTAAATTTGATCTAAGCTTTCCCTCTTCTAGGGCATCTCTGATCAGCTGTGATTCGCCCCACCACAACGAAGGTGAGGCGATAAAAAACTCGTCGAAAATCCCATCGTCGCGCAGCAAAGCATAAATACCGAATAGCCCGCCAAAAGAATGTCCGAAGTAAATTTTATCGCTTTTTGCCGTAGAGTATTTTTTATCCACGAGCGGAAATAGTTCATCTTTTACGAAATCGTAAAATTCTGCCGCGCCGCCGCCGTTTGCATATTCTTCGCCGCTCGCCGCGGGCGTTAAATCTCTCGTGCGACGCTTAGTATCATACGCTAGCGGGCTGTCGTATCCGATGCCTACTATAAGGACGGTTTTGCTTAATTTCGGCACCGCTTTTGCGTTTTGCTTTGCGCCATTCACATAAATTTTCGCATAGGAATTTAAAAGTATCGGAAACTGCGCGTTCGCATCAACCATAAAAACTACCCTATCGTAGCGAGCGACATTTTTTTGGCGAGCTATAAAAATTTTATATTTTTCGCCGTTCTTGCTTTTTAGAATAAAATCGCTCACGCTAAATATCTCGCGTGCAGCCTCGCTTATCCGCTCGATCTTTTGCGGCGGTTTTGCCCCCAGATCGCAAGCGAATAAGCACGCTAAAAAGAGCGCGTCAAATACCACAAGAAAGCTCTTTAGGCTTACCATTTAGCGTTTACCTTGAACCAAAACCTCCTGCCCTCCTCAGGGTACCAATAGTAATTGCCGTCGTCTGCGAGACCCTCGTCGTATCGGACGTTATCAAAGATATTGTAGGCGGTTAAATTTAGGCTCAGATTATCGTTTAAATCGTATTGTGCGCCCAAATCCGTAGTAAAAAGCTTTTTGTCGTTTTTACTAACCCTATTGCCCGGACCGAATTGCACGCTTGTAAGCTCGCTTTCGTAATTAAGACCGATAAAGGTAGAAAGCGGAGCGATAGGCCTATAGCTAAGCGTCGCATGTGCGGCATGCTTCGGAGTAGCGGTCAGGGATTTGCCATCCAGCCTACTAAGATTGGTTTGGCTAAATTTAACGGCGCCGTTTGGCGTATAGATCGTAGGATCCCCGGTTTCGATCTCGGAGTGGCTATAGGTGTAGTTCGCCTTGAAATTTAGCTTTTTAGTAATATCGTAATCGCCACTCAGCTCAACGCCGTAAACCTCAGCTCCTTCTATATTAAAATACGTTCCCCAACCCGGGCAATTAACGCTCGGCGCGCCGGCGCAGCCTCCGTAAGCGGGAATCCTATTGATATTGCTGCCATCGGTATCTAAAATTTTATCTTTGAAGTCGTTTTTAAATAGCGTGATATTGCCGCGCAGATCGTCTGCATTGTCGTAATAAAGCCCGATCTCGTAGGTCGTGCTTTTCTCGGGCTTTAAATCCTCGTTACCGAAATCTATAATTCTCCAGCCGCCCTGAATCGTGCCTACTTCCGGCGAAATTTGATTGACATCGGGAGTTTTATAACCGGTTGCGACGCCGCCTTTGATCGTCCAGGTATCGCCTATATTAAACGTCGCGTAGGCTCTGGGTGAAAAGTGGTTGCCGAAGTATTCGTTATGCGTGAGCCTGCCGCCGAGCGTTAAAAATAGCGTATTTTCCAAAATTTCAATCTCGTCCTCTAAAAATCCCGCATGCTCGTTCATAGAAAATCGCTGCGGAGAGCGTAAATTTTGCCTGCTCGCGTTTGAAACGATAAAAGTCGTTCGCACATCCTGTTTGCTAAAATCATAGCCGAAGGTAAGCGTATTTATACCGAGATAAGTCGTAAATTTGGAATTAAAATTTCTATTTTTTACGATTGCGGGAGAAAGGCTATCAAAAATGCTCGTACGGCGAGTCTTATCCCAAAAATAACTTATATCAGCACTTAAGCTCTCAAACTCACCCAAATATCCTACGCCGTGATTTTCTCTTTTATATTTATAGTGATTTAATCCACGCGCGTTGGGATAAACGGCGGTTTTACCAAGGGTCCTTGAATAATCATGATTTTGTCTTCCGGTTTGAAAGTAAAATTTATTATTTTCATCCGGCGTTAGCCAAAGTTTGGCGTTAGAATCCGATTTATCACTCTTCTGATAGCCTCCCTTATAGCCATCCTCGTCGCGCAGCTTTTTATATCCCCACAGCTGAAGTGCCACATACTGCCCGAAGGGAATATTGACGTAGGCTTCGCCCATCTTGCCGTCTCCGATACCCTCGTGATCTTGGATAGTTGTAGATATAGCGGCGCTTCCGCTAAATTTAGAAAAATTCTTTTTCGTAATGATATTTATCACGCCGCCTACCGCATCGCTTCCGTAAAGTGAGCTCATCGGCCCCCTAATCACCTCGATACGCTCGATCGCTCCTGCGGGCGGGATAAAATTCGAGTTCATATCGCCCGCTCCACCTTTTGGGTTCGCCGCCGCGGAACTTACGCGTTTGCCGTCGATAAGCACAAGGGTTTGAGAGCTTTCCATTCCTCTGATGGATATCCCGCTTGCCGGGCCGTCGTCGCCTGCGATAACGCTGACGCCAGGCATTTTATTCGCGATATCGTGCAGCGAAGTAAAGCTGCCGCTTGATATCTCTTTATTATCCAAGGTGGAAATGGAGGTCGGCGCCTGCCTAATATCTTGGCGAAAGCCGCTCGCGCTTACTACGATTTCGCCAAGATTCGTGCTATTTGCGTCACTGCTTAGGTGTGAGCCTTCGACGCCGCATAAAATCGAAACGCTCGCGCATATCGATAATGCGATAAATTTCGCCTTTTTAAAATACATATCTTTTCGCATTTTTGTTCCTCTATTTTGAAATTTAATCGCGGATTATAACTCAAAGCGGATAAATTTAATATTAATTATTAAAGTATTTTTATAGAATTAAATTTGACTAATAATTCCCCATTCCATCGATATTTTTATAAAAATTATTTTAAATAAAGTACAACATATAATCAAGAAATTGCTGTAAATAAGTAAAATTTTATAACGCCCGGCATTAATTATCAAATCGTTTTGAAGAAATTTTGCACAGTTTTTTATTTTATCTGCTCTAAGAATCATTTTCGCTTTTGCGGACGTGTATATTTTAAACTATCAAAGGCATTGCAAGCGGCAACGCGAAAACGGCTTTGCTATATTGATTTCGTGCATCCTGCGGCTTGCGATAATCATATAGACAAGCATGGATTTAGTATACGATAGTTTTAACACGGTAACTTCGTATAAATAAATTCATCTACTAAGCAGCATAATTGCTTCGGCGCAATTTAAAATTTTGAGCAGTTTATATAGGCTGATTTAAATTTAAACTAGATTTATCAGCACGGCACAATCTGCCGAGGTTTTAAATTTAGAAGTAAAGAATCGATCCAAATTTAAAATCCTGGCGCAAGAATGCAAAGTAAGAAGATAAATTTAATAAGACCCCGCAAATTTATCTTAAAATTTAGCGAGATCAAATTTGGATTTACGTTGCAGGCGCGCTATTTTCGACGTGCGTATCGTCCGAGCCCTTAGGCCTTAAAAACCACTGCTTAGCAAAGATCAGCGCGTAGATCGCAGCGCCGATACCGTAGCTTGCGTATTCGCTAGGGATAAACTCGATAAATTTCGCGCAGATATTAGGCACCAGCATTAGCGGCGTTACGAGCAGCAATAGCAGGCGCTCTACCGGGTTGCACTTGGTTACGAACCAGCCCTGCAGCGAGGAGCTGAAAGCAAACATACCCACGATCGCCGTGGCAAAAATCAGCACGATTTGCAGTGGATCGCTGATCCAAACGATGCTCTTTGAATCCATCGGATCGTCGATGCTTTGGATCAAAAGCAGCTTATTGTTGAAGAAAAACGCAAACGGGAGCACCGCGGTGCGTAGATCATACACGAAGCCCTGAAGCCCCACAGTTACCGGATTTGCCTTTGCGATACCCGCCGCAGCGTATGCTGCAATACCCACTGGCGGGGTATCATCGGCTAAAATTCCAAAATAAAAGACAAAAAGATGCACTGCGATCGCAGGGATCAAAAAACCGTTTTTGCTCGCTAGTATCAAAATCACCGGTGCGATTAAGCTTGAAACGACGATATAATTCGCCGTCGTAGGAAGCCCCATGCCCAAAATAAGGCTCATTATCGCAGTCATCAGAAGTATAAGTACTATGCTGTTTCCTGCGACTGCTTCTACGAGCTCTGAAAGAACCTGTCCCAGCCCGGTAAGCGAGATCGAACCGATGATGATGCCCGCTAGTGCGGTAGCAACGGCTACCGTGACCATGTTTTTAGCAGCACCCACCATAGCCCAAAAAATATCGACAAAGCCGACGATAAAATCGGACTTGCCGACCTTTTCGCCAAATATCGTTTTCTTTGCAGGCTCTTGTACGATCATTATTAAAAATAGCACGCAAATCGAGTTAAACGCCGCAGATATCGCACTTTCTTTTAGAATCAATAGAGTAAAAAGAAGCACCAAAATCGGTATTATGTAATGAATGCCACTAAATATAATTTTTAGTTTTGAAACCTTGGCGTAATCGCGGCTGCCGTGAAGTCCCAACTTGCAGCTTTCCAGATGCACGATAAAAAATAACCCCGCGTAGCAGACGAAGGCGGGGATCACCGCCGCGATCATTACGTTGGTGTAGCTCATGCCTAAAAATTCCGCGATGATAAACGCCGCAGCGCCCATGATAGGCGGCATAAGCTGCCCGTTTACGCCTGCTGCGACCTCGATAGCGCCCGCTTTAGTGGCGGTAAGCCCCGCTTTTTTCATTAGAGGGATCGTAAAGGTGCCCACCGTCACGACGTTTGCAGTCGAGCTGCCGCTTACCATGCCGGTTAGTCCGCTGGCGATTACGCTAGCCTTGGCAGGACCTCCGCGGAAGCGCCCCAAAATCGCAAACGCTACGTTTATAAAATACTGCCCCGCTCCCGCTCGCTCCAAAAGCGCGCCGAATAGCACGAACAGATAGATGAAGCTGGTGCTGACCCCTACCGGCACGCCAAATACGCCCTCTGTAGTTAAAAACATATGCCCTGCAAGCAGTTCAAAGCTTGCGCCGCGGTGCGCAATGATATCGGGCATATAAGGACCGAAGTAGCAATACAGAAGAAAGGTAAAAGCGATAATGCCAAGCGCTGGTCCCATCATACGGCGACCTGCTTCAAAGAGTATGAAAATTCCGATAAAGGCCGCTACGATATCTCTGGTTAGATAATTTCCCGGGCGCTGCGCTAGCCCGTTAAATTCTATCGCAGGATACAAGATCGCCGCGACTCCGACGATTAATAAAATATAATCGTAAAACGGGATGTAAAAATGTGCCTTGGAGCGCGGGCGAAACGGAAAAAGCGAAAAAATTATAAAAACAGCGAACGCTAAGTGGATAGAGCGCGCGATATTTGTATTTAACGTAAAATATGCGATGTAAAGCTGAAAGACAGACCACGAGAAGCAGACCAGCGTCACGAGCCAGAAGAGCTTTTTAGAGGTAAATTCTCTACTCTTTACCTCTAAAACCTGCTCGTCGTTTTGTGTAGATTTCTCCATCAACTAGCCTATTTCAGCAGCCCGGCTTCTTTATACACCGCCTCTGCCGCAGGATGAAGCGGTGCACTAAGCCCCTCTAAAAGAGATTCTTTGCTTACCAAATTTAGCGCAGGGTGTAGCTTTTTATACTCGTCGAAATTATCAAGTATCGCCTTAACTACCGCTCTAACCGCTTCGTCGCTTTGGCTAGCGTCAGTTACGAGTACAGCCTTTACGCCGATAGTCTGCGTGTCGTGATCTACACCGTCATACATCTTCGCAGGGATCACGCCTTTGGCAAAATATGGATATTTTTCTAGAATTTTTTTGATGTGCTCATCGTCGATGCTAACTAAGTCGATAGGAAGCGAGGTCGCCGCATCGGTGATGTTTGCGGTCGGATGACCTACGACGTAGAAGTATCCGTCGATCTTCTTATCTTTTAGCGCCATAGGGCATTCTTGCGCGGTTAAGACGCCGTGCTGGGCGAGCTTTTTAAGATCGAAGTCGTAATTTTCAAAAACTATCGTGCTGGTTAGCTCGTTGCCGCTGCCCGGGTTTCCGATATTGATCTTTTTGCCCGCAGCGTCGCCGTAGGCTTTGATACCGCTCTCTTTAGAAACTACGAAAGCCAAAAGCTCCGGATAGATCGAAATTACGGAGCGTAAATTTTTATCCG
>CAUUSU010000030.1:0-11509 GCA_963547835.1 uncultured Campylobacter sp. | reverse complement strand
TAAAAAATTCTAAAAAATTCTAAAAAATTCTAAAAAATTCTAAAAAATTCTAAAATATAGCGCTAAAACAAGGCGCGCTTTTACGCGCCCCAGCGCGCATAGTCAAATTAGGAACGGCAGCACGCAGATCAGGCGTGCCTTTATGTATCCGCTTCAAAATCGCCTAGCCGAAAGCCTTTTGCATGCCTACTTAAAAAAGTCCAAGCTGACGTGCCGCATAGCAAAACGCGAACCGCTACAGCTCCTTCGACCTGTAATCGTAGCTGAAATCTTTCGGCGAGTAGTAATTAAGCGTGTTGCCGTCCACTTCGCCGTAAGGATAGCCGAAATTATTGATCGGAAACTGCGCTGGGCGTGGGCTTAGCGTGAAGTCTCTGCCGTAGTTAAAGCCGATCCAGCACATCTCCCAGTTACCAAATAAATACTCGCGGATTTTAACGAGCTTGCTGTCGTCATTGCTTAGCTTCTCGCCCAATCGCACCTTTGTAACGTCCGCGGGATCGACCGGGATCCAGCCGTGGCCTTTTAGATAAAATTCCGCCCTGCAGTGCTGCGCGCCCGAGATATGGCTGACGCCGTCTTTAGGCGCGGCGCCCATTTGAGCGCTAAATCTTGACGCGCCGACGCGGATGCCAAACATCTCTCTTGCGGCGATGCCCTGCGCGCGGCAAAGTGCGACGAAAACACTATTTATGTCGGTGCATTTGCCGCTTAGCTTGCCGCTACTTAAAATTTGCTTCACGTCCCCTAACCCGCAGCCTAGCACACTGTTATCGCGCTGCATAGTGTTCGCCACCCACGTATAAATCGCGCGCGCCTTTTCCAAATCGCCCTTTATGCCGCCTGCGATCTCGTCTGATTTTTGCTTGACGACGCCGTCGATTTGAATCTGCGTGCTAGGTTCTAAAAACTTCGCCACCTCGGGGTTAAGCTTTTCGTTCGGATTAAATTTTACCTTGCTAAAGTCGGTGTTACGCTCAAAGGTCTCGACGCTAAATTTAATGTTTAGCGTGGGCTTTGCCACACCGACGTAGCCGGCATAGAGCGTCGGAATTTCGCCATAGTCCACGGACGGATCGTTGAAATTGCCGTCAAATTTTACGTCGCTTACCTTTTGATACTCCGTGATGAGAGGAAGCGGTATCCAAAGCCGCGTCTGCTTGCCCTTCTCCAAAATTTCGTGATTTAGCGATAGCCCGAAAGTTCTCTTTTTGCCAATGGCTTTTTCCCCACCCAAAATGGTACTCGGAGCAGCTATAACGGCACCTAAAATCGCAGTGTTTCTTAAAAAATCGCGTCTTTGCATGAAATTGCCTTCAAATAAAATGGCTAAGCCTTAGCCCTAACTTACGCGCTGATTTTAGCCTTTTGCGGCTTTGAAATCGCTAAATTTAAAATTCCGCAAGCCGTAAATTTTAAAATTCTATCCATATTTAAAATTTCAAAATTTCGCTCGCTTTAAAATTTTAGAATTTTGCTCGCCGCGGAATTTTAAAATTTTAAAATTTCGCTTCAAGACATAGCGCGAAATTTCGTCAAAGCGGGCATGATAGCCCGCAACCTAGGCGCGCAGGTAGTATACAGCGGCGTAGGCAAAACCACGCAAAAGCGCCGCTGTCGCAAAAGCCAAGCGTGCGTTTCGATGAAACGGTTAAGCTTTGACGAAGCGCGGCAGCTTAGCTTAAGCAAATCGCGGCGGTAAAATGCAAGCCACCAGAGGATTAAATTTCTCGCGAAAAATACTCGTAGATAAAATTTTTAGGCGAGTACGGATCTTTCGGCGTGCCGCCCACTTCGCAATACGGATGCGAAAAAATTTCAATCGGAACGTGCGCCGGGCGCGGATTTAGCACGATTTCGCGAGCGTAGTTAAAACCCAGCCAGCACGGCTCCCAGTTACCGAAAAGATATTCGCGCACCCGCGCCAGCTTAGAATCATCCTCGCTTAAGCCTTCGCCGAGTCGCACCTTTGTAACGTCCGCGGGATCGACCGGGATCCAGCCATAGCCTTTTAGATAAAATTCCGCCCTGCAGTGCTGCGCGCCCGAAATTTCAAGCGCACCGCCGCTTAAGGCGCCCATGACGCCCATTTCAGGAGAAAATTTCTGCGCCGCGCCCGTGCGGATGCCGTAAATAGCGCGCGCAGGAATGCCAGCTGCCCTGCAGAGCGCGACGAACACGCTATTAATATCGGCGCATTTGCCGCTTAGCTTGCTGCTGCTTAAAATCGCTGCTGCGTCGCCGCTGCCGCATGCGATCACGCTATTATCGCGACTCATATTTTTTGCGACCCACTCATAAATCGCGCGCGCCTTTTCCAGATCGCCTTTAAGCGAGCCGGCGATCTCGTCTGATTTTTGTTTCGCAGCGCCTTCTACCGGAATTAGCTTTGATGGCTTTAAAAACTCCTCGATCTCGGGGCTCAAGCGCTCATTTTCATTAAAGCTTACCTTGCTAAAATCAGTGTTTCGCTCCGAAATTTCAATATCGAAGCTAAGCTCAAAATAATCATCCTCTTCGCCTACGACACCTTGCTCGCCGTATTTGCCGACGCCTGCTCTTGCCTCTTTATCGGGTGCGAAGCGCGCGTAGTACGTGCTTATATGATCTCCGCAGATAGCCGACTCTTGTGCATTTGAGCGGGCATGATATTCGCCAAGCAACCTCTGATAGGGCTCTTGCAGCACTAACGGCAGCCAAAGCCGCACCTCTGCGCCACTACTTGAAATTTCGTGATTAAACCTGAGACTAAATTTTCTCGTTTTTGCTTCTTGCATTTTTTGCTCCTTTGCTTGAATTGCAAGTCGATTTTATCTCTTTGCGCCTTAAAATGGATAAAATTTTATGTTAAAATGGCGCTAAATTTGAAATTTTAGGATTAAAATGGATCTGCAAAAAATCAGAGACGAGAACTTTAAAAAGCTGCAAAGCGGGCAAAATCGCGAAATTTTAAGCGCGATCGAGGCGCTGCAAATAGGCGGGTGCGACTGCGAGTGCGGCGACGTCGTGCGGGCAAGCTTTAACGCCAGCGCGGAGCAAGAGAATGAAATTTTGCGCATCGCGCGAGCGCTAAAGCCGTGGCGCAAGGGGCCTTTTGCGCTAAATGATCTTTTTATCGACGCCGAGTGGCGAAGCTTCGTGAAATTTAACCTGCTGTGGCCGTTTTTAAATCTGAGCGGCAAAACCGTCGTCGACGTGGGCTGCAACAACGGCTACTATATGTTTCGCGCAAGCGCTCTAAAGCCTGCGCGGCTAGTGGGGTTTGACCCGAGCGCGCTATTTTATCTGCAGTTTCGCTTCATTGAGAAATTCCTCCGTAGCGGCGCGAAATTCGAGCTTTTGGGCGTGGAGCATCTGCCCTTTTACGAGCACAAATTCGATACGATCTTCTGCCTCGGCGTCATCTACCATCGCAGCGATCCCGTAAAGATGCTAAAAGATCTGCGAGCCTCGCTAAATGCGGGCGGAGAAGTGTTTTTAGACACGATGTATATCGAGGGGGCGGGCGATTTCGCGCTATGCCCGAAAAACAGCTACTCAAAAATTTCAAATATCTACTTCGTCCCGACCGTCGGCGCGCTGCAGAATTGGTGCGAGAGGGCGAAATTCAGAGATTTTGAAATTTTGGCTCAAAAGCCCACGGATGCTAGCGAGCAGTGCAAAACGGAGTGGATCGACGGGCAGAGCCTGGAGAATTTCCTAGACCCGCTCGACGGCTCGCGCACGATCGAGGGCTACCCCGCCCCGCGGCGTATCTACGTGCGGCTTAGGGCGTGATCTGCGCCTTTAAAACATTTTTCGTGTACCCGTGCACCGATATGAAATGAGATCTGCGCCTTTAAAAACGCGTAAAATTTACCGAATTTAATCAGTTCGCGGGGAAAATTTTGTATTCGGCGGGAGATGAAATTTAGCTAAATTTAGCGGGCTTGAATTGGATTAGATCGCATTGTAACGACTAGGATCAGTGCGGCGCAAATTTTAAATTTCGCCTCATGCGCTACGCTTTACACGCGCAGCAGCACGAATTTTAAATTTTGCTTTTGCGTTACGCTTTGCGTCTTGCATGCGCGGCGGCGCGGAATTTTGCTAAATTTAATCAAGCGGCGGTAAATTTTAAAATTTTATCTACGCAGCGCACGCTAATGCGCGCATCGTGCGAACGCAGCGCAAAATTTAACGCCCATAGCCTCAAATAAAGCGGTAAATTTCGGCGCCTACAATGCGAGCAAAGCGGCACAAATTCTAGCGCCCGCGAGTGAAGCGGTATAAAATTTAACGCCGATCGGCTTCACACCGCTTCACACCGCTTTACCGCTTATTGTGCGACAAAGCCACGGTTAAATTTAAACGATCAGCGCTCAAAAAATTGCAAAAAATATTTTAAATTTTGCCTCTCGGCCGCTAGGCTAGTATTTGCTCCGTGTCCCGGATAGAGCGTAAAATCGCCCTCTATCTGCAAAATTTTATGCAGAGACTCTCTCATCTGCTCGCCGCTTGAAAAGGGAAAATCCCACCTGCCGATAGAGCCTTTAAATATGACGTCGCCGCTAAAGATCACGCCGTCCACTTCGATCATACAGCTGCCCGGCGTGTGTCCAGCAAAGAGGCTAAATTTAACGTTAAAGCCCGCTATTTCAAAGCTTTGCTCCTGCCCTTTTACGAGCACATCAGCTTCTATGGGCTCGGGCATCGTCTCAAAAGGATCCGCTCGCAGCATAAAGGCGTCGCTTTCGTGGATATAAATTTTAGCGCCCGCCCTTTGCAGCTTGGCGTCGTCGTAAACATGATCGAAATGCCCGTGCGTATTCAAAACCGCGGCGATCTTTCCCGTATTTTGCATAACCCAATCAAAGCTGCCCTGCCCCGGATCGATCACCAAATCGCCCTGCTCGCCTTTTAGAATGTAGCAATTCGTCGCGTATTCACCGAAAGCTTTTTTTAAAATTTGCATTTAAATCCTCCTTTTAAGCTTAAATTAAAGCCGTAATTTAGCCAAAAATAGTTAAAATTCGCACAATTTAACGTAAAATTTTAAGGCTAAATATTATGTTTTTGGACGATTTGCTGCCGCAACTGACCGATTTTTTATCGGAGAGACTTGATGAAACGGGTGCGGACGCCTTTGTAGTAGGCATCAGCGGTGGGCTTGACAGCGCCGTGGTTTCCGCACTTTGCGCTCTTACGGAGATCCCCACTTACGGGCTTATCCTACCTAGTGCGGGTTCAAATTTAGAAAATATGGCAGACGGCATCTTTCACTGCGAATCCTTTAATATCCCCTACGAAATCCAAGAGATCGCGCCATTTGTAGAAAATTTTACCGCTTTAAATCCCGGTGCAAGCGCTCTTCGCATCGGAAATTTCGCCGCACGCATACGGATGAGCTTGCTTTATGATTACAGCGCGCAAAAACGCGGCGTAGTCGTAGGCACGAGCAATCTTAGCGAGCGGATGCTCGGCTACGGCACGATCTACGGCGATATGGCCTGCGCGTTTAATCCGATCGGAGAAATTTTCAAAAGCGATCTATTTAAATTTGCAAAAATTTTATGCATAGACGATGCGATTATCAAAAAAGCCCCGAGCGCCGATCTATGGGAAAATCAAAGCGATGAGCGCGAGCTTGGATACAGCTACGAGATCTTAGATAGCGTGCTAAGAGATATTTTTTCGCACGAAACGCTGCGGACGAAATTTCGCTCGGGCGAGCAGATCGGCGCGGACGATCTGAAATATCTGAAAAAATCCAACCACAATAAAGATCTGGTAAAACTGATCGTGCGTAAAATTTTAAAAAACAACTTCAAACTACGTATGCCGGCCGTGGCTCGCATAGAGCCCGCACACTAAGGAGAGATTTATGAAAGAGATACCGTTTTATAAGGCTCAAATCGATAAAAAAGAGGAAGATTTAATCAAAAGCGCCCTCTACAACAGCGATATAAGATATAGCGAAATTTTTGAAGAGGATATTTGTAAATATTTCGGCGTAAAGCACGCCGTATCTACCACGAGCGGCACGACGGCGCTGCATCTGGCGCTTTGCGCGATGGATATTAAGCGCGGAGATAAAATTTTATGCTCCGTAAATTCCTTCCCCAACGTCGCCGAAGTGATCCGCCACTTCGACGCAGAGCCCGTTTTCGTAGATATCGATCCGATAAGCTTTAACATTACGAGCGAAAGTCTTGCTCGCACGATAGATCAGAACCGCCACAAGAAACTAAAATGCGCTTTCATCTCGCACATCGCGGGGCTTGCTGCGGATATAGACTCCATCAGCGAGGTCGCCAAAAGCGAAAATATCATCCTTATAGACGATGCGTGCCGCGCTATGGGCGCTACCTATAAGGGCGCAAAAATCGGAGCGCTTAAAAGCTCGCTCATATCGTGCTTTCAGATCAATCCTCAAGCGCAAGACGCGATCTCTACGGCGGGCTTTTTCGTCACGAACGACGATGAGATCGCAAGCGCCGCGCAAATTTTAAGAAACGGCGGCATCGTAGGAGACGCCTTTTACAAAGACGGCAATATGTCCTTTACCTACGACGTCGATCGCATCGGTCAAAAATACGATCTTAACGCTATAAATTCCGCCTACGCGATCGCCCAGTTTGAAAAAACCGACGCTTTTATAAAGCGCCGCAAGCAGATCGCCGCAGCATATCGCGAGCAGCTCGCAAACTGCCCTCACGTGACGCTTCCAAGCGACAGCGAGGAGCATATCTACACTCAATTCATCGTAAAGATCGACAAAAACCGCGACGATTTCGCCAAGGCGCTGATCTCGCGCGGAGTAAGCGTATCGCTACACTACGTACCGGTGCATCTGCTAAGCTACTATAAAAGTAAATACAACTATAAAGTCAATGATTTCCCGAATGCGCTTAAAAACTATCAGCAAATTTTATCCCTGCCGATCTATACGGCGCTTAGCGACGACGATGTGAGCTACATCTGCGAGCAGATCAAAGAGATAGCGCAAAATCGTGTTTAAACTCCTAATCGAGCGAAACCTATACGACCCGAGCCCCGCATGGCTTGCGCTCGGAGTAATTTTAGCGCCTTTATCGCTGCTTTATACGCTTATCGTCTGCCTAAAAAGGCTCTTTGCTAAGCCGCAAAAATTTAAAATTCCAATAATCAGCGTCGGAAATTTAACTCTCGGCGGAAGCGGCAAAACCCCGCTAGTGCGGGCGCTTTTTAAAGAATTTAACGGGGGGTTCAAAACCTGCATCATCCTTCGCGGATACGGACGCAAAAGCAGAGGCTTGCTTGAAGTGGCGCTCGACGGGCGGATACTTTGCGACGTGGAGCAAAGCGGAGATGAGGCGATGGAATACGCGCTGTTTCTGCGCGGCGCAAACGTGATCGTCAGCAAAGATCGCGCCGCAGGGATTTTGCGCGCGCAAACTCTCGGCTTTGAGCTGGTGATCTTAGACGACGGGTTTTCTAAATTTAATATCTCTAAATTTGATATCTTGCTGCGCCCACAAAGCGCGCCGAAGCTGCTATTTTGCCTGCCGTTCGCCGCGTATCGCTACCCGCCGTTTTTTTATAAATTTGCGGATTTCATACCGGCGTCTAGCGATATTTCGCAGGGCTTTAAGATCGTTTCGGCGGCGGATCTGCAAGAGGGGCTAAACGGAATGGATGAAATTTCAAATCCTGAGGACGAAATTTCAAATTCCGCTGCGGATAAAATTTCGGATTTAAATTTAAAAACCGCCGCGGATGAAATTTCAAATTTAAACCTCGCCGTGGATAAAATTTTAAATTCTAAAGAGGCTGGTTTTGAAAAATCCCGCACGATCTTAATCAGCGCTATCGCCAAGCCTTGGCGCTTGCAAGAGTTTTTGCCGCTCGCAAAAACCCACGCATTTTTCCCCGATCATTATGATTTCAAAAAAGAGCAGATTTTAGAGCTGCTAAGGCGCGAGGATGCGGAGCATATCCTATGCACGGCGAAAGATTACGTGAAATTAAGGGATTTGGGCGCGGAAATTTCGGTGATTTTGCTAAATTTAAAGCTAAGCGAAAACTTTATCCGCAAAATTCAAAACTACATAAACCAAGCTATGATAAAATAAGGTTTTTAAAGGAATTTTATGATAAAAAAGAGCAAAACCGCCGAAGTAATCATCTCCGCGCTGCCCTATATCCGCAAATTTAGAGATAAAATTTTCGTCGTCAAATACGGCGGCGCGGCGCAAACCGACGATACGCTTAAGCTTGATTTTGCCCGCGACATAGTGCTTTTGCATATGGTCGGCATCAAGATCATCGTCGTGCACGGCGGCGGCAAAAAGATCAATCAGACCCTGGATAAGATCGGCGTGCAGAGCGAGTTTCGCGATGGACTTCGCATAACGAGTAAAGATGCGATCGAAATCACCGAGATGGTGCTAAGCGGCGCGGTAAATAAAGAGATCACGGCGCTTTTGAACCAAAACGGCGCGCCCGCGATCGGCATCAGCGGCAAGGACGGCGGGCTTTTGAGGGCAAAATTCCTCGATGAGAAAAAATACGGCTTCGTAGGCGAGATCACCGAGGTAAACACCAAGCTGATAAACGACCTGTTGCAAAAGGACTATCTGCCGGTGATCGCCCCGCTTGCGGGCGGCGAGACGGACGAAAACGTGAGCTTTAATATCAACGCCGATCTCTGCGCCAGCAGGATCGCAGCCGCGCTAAAAGCGAGCAAGGCGATATTTTTAAGCGACATTGACGGCGTGCTTGATAAAGATGGAAATTTAATCAGCAAGCTTGATGCCGCGCTCATTTCGAAACTCAAAAAGGACGGTACGATCGCAGGCGGCATGATCCCCAAAGTCGATGCGTGCCTGCAGTGCGTGCGAAACGGCGCAAATGCCGCGCATATCATCAACGGCAAAATTCCGCACTCGATCCTGCTTGAGCTTTTCACGGACGGTGGCATAGGAAGTTTGATAAAGGAAGAAATTTAGGCGCGAGCGCGGAGGTGGCAGGCTTAAAGCGGCAATGCACAAATCCGTGCAAGCAGCCTAAGCGATCAAATTTAAAGCGCCTAGGCGGGCGTAAATTTTAAAATTTTAAAAAGGAAAAAGATGAAACTGGTTTCAACGAGAGATTTTTCGCAAAAAGCGGATCTTAGCTACGCGCTGCTAAATCCGAGCGCGAGCGGCGGCGGGCTTTTCAGCCCCGAGCGGCTGCCGCTTTTGAGCGAGGATTTTTTTAAGCAGTGCGAGGATCTGAGCTACAAACAGATCGCGCTTAAAATCATCGAGAGTTTCGATTTTGACGTAAGCAGCGAGGTCTTTGAAGACGCGCTAAAGCGCTACGATAAATTTGAAAATCCCGCCTGCCCCGTCCAGATTAAAAAACTAAGCGAAAACGCCTATATTTTGGAGCTTTACCACGGCCCGACGCTCGCATTTAAGGATATGGCGCTGCAGCCCTTTGGCGCGCTTTTAAAAAGCATCGCAAAATCCAGGAATGAAAAATTTTTAATAATGTGCGCCACGAGCGGCGACACGGGGCCTGCAACGCTGGAGGCTTTTGCGGACGACGAGAACATCAAAGCGGTCTGCCTCTATCCGCAGGGCGGCACGAGCGAGATACAGCGCCAGCAGATGGTCAAACAAAGCGCGGCAAATCTTAAAATTTTAGGCGTGCGCGGCAACTTCGACGATACGCAACGCGCGCTAAAATCGCTGCTGGCTGACGATGATTTCAGAAACGAGCTCGCGCGGGCGAATTTAAATCTAAGCGCCGCAAACTCGGTAAATTTCGGCAGGATTTTATTTCAGATCATCTACTACCTCTACGCTAGCATCTATTTCTCAAAGCACGGCGTATTGAGCCCCGAGCAAAATTTAAAGCAAAGCGATCAGTGCGCGGCGTGCGGCAAAAATTTTGGCGCCGCAGCGGGCGCAAACAGCGCGCAGAGCGTAAAACAGAGCGCTAAATTTAACACCTTCGACGTAATAGTGCCTAGCGGAAATTTCGGCAACGCGCTGGGAGCGTATTTCGCCAAAAAAATGGGCGCAAAGATCGGCAAAATCAAGATCGCTTCAAACGCGAACAATATCCTAACCGAGCTTTTTACGAGCGGGATCTACGATCTGCGAAAGCGCGAGCTCATCCGCACGATCAGCCCTGCGATGGATATTTTAGTTAGCTCCAACGTCGAGCGGCTGCTTAGCGATATGTTCGGCGATGCGCGCACGAGCGAGCTGATGCAAAGCCTGGCGCGAGATAAATTTTATAAGCTTAGCGAGAGCGAGCTTGCGAAGCTTCGGGAGATTTTTGAGGCGGATTTTTGCGACGATGCGCAGTGTGCTAAATTTATCAAGCAAGAGAGTAGCCGCGGCGTGCTGATCGATCCGCACACGGCAACCTGCTTTAAACTGCTTGACGAAAGCCGCCTAAATCTCGTCATCTCAACCGCGAAGTGGATTAAATTTACTCCGTCGATGATCGGCGCGATCAAAGGCAGGGCTTGCGAGGACGAGCGAGCCGATATGATCGCGCTTTCGAAGGAATTTCGCAGCGACATTCCGCCGCAGATCTCGCGCCTTTTTAGCGCGCCGCAGGTGCACTCTAGCGTCGTGGAGCAAAGCGAGATCAAAAACGCCATAATGGAGTGGATCAAAAAATGATAGTAATCCCCGCGCGCCTTGCTTCGACGCGCTTTAAAAATAAAATTTTATGTGAGTTCGGCGGCGTGCCGATGTTTATCAAAACGGCTCAAAATGCCGCCAAGGCAGACCGCGTGCTAATCGCCGTAGATGAGCCGCAAATTTTAAAGATCGCGCAAGATTACGGCTTTGACGCCGTTCTTACCGCGCGCGAGCATCAAAGCGGTACCGATCGGATCAATGAAGCGGTCGCAAACGCGGCGCTTGTGGAGAACGAGATCATCATCAATATCCAAGCCGACGAGCCCTTTTTCGAGAGCGAAAATTTGATTAAATTTAAAGATTTCGCCAACGCCATGATCACGCAAAAGGGCGCATTTATGGCGAGCTGCTACAAATATATAAGCCCTCAGGCGGCGGAGGATCCGAATTTAGTCAAGCTAGTGCTTGATAACGCTGGCTTTGCGATCTATTTTTCGCGCTCGCTCATCCCCTACCCGCGCGCGGTATGCGAGTGCTACCTCGGACATATCGGCATCTACGCATACAGCGTGCGGAATTTAAAGCGGTTTTGCGCCCTGCCCGCCTCAGCGCTGGAAGATACCGAAAAACTCGAGCAGCTTCGCGCCATAAGCGCCGGTGAGAAGATCGCGATGCTAGGTATCGAAACCAAAAGCATCGGCATCGATACACCGGCTGATTACGAGCGCGCGCTAAAGGAGTTCGGCAATGGAATTTAAAATTTACTCGTTGTGCGGCGCAGCGATTCAAGTACACAGACTCGCCGCTGAGCGTAAAATTTTAACGGAACGCGGAATTCTAGCGACACACGGAATTTTAAAATTTAAAGATGCGAGCGCAAGATGAATTACGATGAATACAGATCC
>CAUUSU010000029.1:0-11704 GCA_963547835.1 uncultured Campylobacter sp. | reverse complement strand
GCGAGAAATTCGACGCGATCATTCACTTTGCGGCGTTTATCGAGGTTTTTGAAAGTACGCAAAATCCGCTAAAATACTACCTAAACAACACCGCCAACGCGATGAATTTGATCGCGCTTGCAAACAAATACGGCGTGAAAGACTTTATATTTAGCTCCACTGCGGCAACCTACGGTGAGCCGGACATCCCGCAAGTAAGCGAGGAAACTCCGCAAAATCCGATCAATCCGTACGGCAGAAGCAAACTGATGGTCGAGTGGGTGCTAAAAGACGCGGCAGCGGCAAATCCGAATTTTAAATATGGAATTTTGCGCTACTTCAACGTTGCGGGCGCGGCTAGCGACGGCACGATCGGGCAAAACTACCCGAACGCGACGCATCTAATTAAGGTAGCGACCCAAACGATCGTCGGCAAGCGCGATAAGATGAGCATTTTCGGCGATGATTACGACACCAAGGACGGCACCTGCATCCGCGACTACATCCACGTAGAAGACCTCGCAAGCGCGCATCTGGCGGTGCTTGATTATCTGCAAAGTAACGACAGCGCGGTCTTTAACGTAGGGTATGGCACGGGCTTTAGCGTAAAAGAAGTCGTCAATGAAGCTAAAAAAGTAAGCGGCGTGGATTTTAAAGTAGAAATCGCTCCGCGCAGAGCCGGCGATCCTGCCTGCCTCATCTCAAACGCGGATAAAATTCGCACCAAAACCTCTTGGCAGCCCGAGCACGAGAGCCTGGATGAGATCATCCTAAGCGCGCTTAATTGGGAAAAGAAGCTCTAGGCTCTAGCGTGAAAGTGCGATTTGAAATTTTAAAATTTTACTCCGCCGCGTTTAATCGCGGCGAGCAAAAGGAAGCCTTGTTTGCTTAAAATTCTAAACGCCCCCGAAGCCGCGCAGCGCAAGCTTGGCGTCGTGCTATCGTATGTAAATATCTTTGTTTCTACGATACTTACTTTGGTTTATACGCCGTTTTTCCTGCGGGCGCTGGGGCAGAGTGAGTTTGGGCTATATTCTTTGGCTAGCAGCGTTATCGGCTATTTGGCGATTTTGGATTTAGGTTTTGGTAACGCTGTGACGGTCTATACCGCCAAATACGCCTCAAGTGGCGAAATGGAGCGCATGCATAAGCTGCACGGTACGATCTTTAGCGTGTATTTAGTGATGAGCGCGGTGATCGTGCTTGCAGGAGCTGCGCTGCTAGCCAATCTGCACGCGATTTTTGGCGCTAAGCTAAGCGCTAGCGAGATGGGCGAAATTCGCATTATGCTAATGCTGCTAACTGCAAATTTAGCGATTAGCTTTCCTTTTAGCATCTATTCGTCGATCCTTACGGCGCATGAGAATTTCGTATTTATCAAGCTAATTGGGATCTTTCGCACGATCGCTCTGCCACTAGCTGCGGTGCCTGCGCTACTTTTGGGCTATAAGGCTATCGCGATCGTAATCATCGCTACGGCGGTAAATTTAATCTGCGTTGCGGCGGATTTCATCTATTGCAAGAGCAAAGTCTCGCCCGTGATAAGCGTGCGAAATTTCGACGCCCCCACGCTTAAGCAAATTTTTGGCTACTCGTTTTTTATATTTTTAGGCATCGTGGTCGATCAAGTAAACTGGAATGTCGATAATTTTATCTTAGGCGCTGTAGCAGGTGCTACGGCGGTCTCCACGTATGCCGTAGCAAGCACGATAAATGCCACTTTCGTCACGCTTTCGCTCACCATTAGCGGCGTGATGCTTCCTAAAATCGCCAAAATGGTCTCTGCCAACTCCACTGATTCCGAGCTTAGCGCGGAATTTATCAAAATAGGCAGGCTGCAATTTTACGTGATATTTTTTATCGCGTCGCTTTTGGTGATTTTTGGGCGTGAGTTTATCGTGCTATGGGCTGGCGCAAATTATGAAATTTCATACGCAATCGCGCTTATTTTGGTGCTTCCAGTAAGCGTGCCGTTGATTCAAAATTTAGGTCTAGCCGTACTTCAGGCAAAAAACAAAGTCAAATTTCGCTCAATCGCCGCGTTTTGCGTCACGCTCGTAAATATCGCTATTTCTATCCCGCTAGCTAAGGCTTACGGTGGCGTGGGCGCTGCGTGCGGCACGGCTTTTGCGATCACCTTGCTAAATATCTGCGTGATGAATATCTACTATGCTCGTGTAATCGGACTTGACATCGCTAAATTTTGGCGAAATATCGGCGCGATGGTAGTAAAATTCGCTCCCGCAATAGCAGTAAGTCTAGCAATAAATTACGCACTAGACTTGCACGGAGTGAGCTTTTTGCTAATTTGCGGCGGGCTTTATTCGGCTATGTTTGTGCTAAGCGCATATTTTTGGGCGATGAATGACTACGAACGCGCGATTTTTGGTGGCATTGCGGCTAAGATAAGGAGGCGGGCTTGAGCTTCAATGTAGTTAGCGAAGTGGTTACGAAAGACCGCTGTATCGGCTGCGGCGTCTGCGCGAGCAGCTGCCCTTTTAGTGTGCTAAAAATGCGGCTTGGAGGCAATGGATTTTACGCGCCCGAGGAGGGCGAAGGGTGCCGCGACAAATGCGATATTTGTCTAAAAGTCTGCCCGTTTTACGAAAAAGACATGCTCGAAAATGAGCTAAATTCTAAATCATACGCAGAGCTGGAAAGCTTTAGCCCTGATTTTGGCAGGTTTTTAGCCACTTACAAATTCTACAAAAAAGATGAAGCGCAGCGCCTAAGCAGTGCAAGCGGCGGTGCGGGAGATTATATTTTTCGCGAGCTTTTTGCGCGCGGGCTCATAGATTACGCGATTTGCGCCGTACCCGTGGAGGAGAGGGATTTTATAGCCCAAAATTATAAGCGGGATTTTTCTGCCTGCAATAATTTAGCGCAGCCGCAGAATTTGCAAAATTCCGCAACCAAGAATTCCGAGCAGAATTCCGTAATGGTAAATTTAACGCAGAATTTGGTGGACGATGATTCTATAAATTTTACGAGTGCGCAAAATTCCTTTTGCGAAAATTTTACGCAGAATTCCATGCAGAATTTTACAAATGAAAATTCCGCGCAGAATTCTAAAGCTTCTTGTAAAAATTCTGTATCAACGCAGAATTTTGCCTGCGAGAATTCTAAAAACACGCGAAATTATGCGGGCGAAAATTCCGTGCCGCTATTTAAATTTAGCGTGATAAAAAATGCTGATGAGCTTACTCGCGCGCGCTCGTCCGCTTACTATCCGCTCACGCTTGAAGCAGTGCTAAAGGAGATGTCGCGCCACGAGGGCAGATACGCGATTAGCGCGCTGCCGTGCTTTGCTAAGGCCTTAAGGCTTACTGCGAGTAAGAATCCGCGCCTTAAATCCCGCATAAGCTTTATTATTGGGCTGGTTTGCGGACAGGGCAAGGGTGCTGGTTTCACGCATAAGCTGGCAGATCTTGCGTTTAAAGAGCGTAAGCAGCTCGCGGCGGTTAATTACAGATATAAAATTGCGGGCAAAAGCGCGATGAGCTTTGGCTTTAAATTCCGCGCTATAGACGGCAGCGAGGCGATAGACGATCGCAGCAGTAGCGCCTTTGCGTACTGGAGTTCGCGCGCTTTTACGCCGCTTGCGTGCAACGCCTGCACCGACGTTTTTGCCAAATGCGCCGACGTCGTACTGATGGATGCGTGGCTACAAAGCGAAATGAGCGAGTGGCGCGGCACATCGCTCGTAATTACGCGCGCAGCTCAGATTGACGCGCTGTTTTCGCAGCCTACGAAGCAGGCGCGCGAGGAGATTTTTTGCGAGCGGGTATCCGCAGCGGAGGTGCAGCACTCGCAGCAAAGCCAGGTGGAGTGCAAAAACGAAATTTTCTACGGCGCGAAAAATCTGCTTAGACGCTACATCTTGCGACAGAAGCTTCAGATCCAGCGATATAGCGCTACGCATTTTGATTGTGATGATTTCATCGCTGCTAGGCTTAAAAAAATTGCCGCCGCAAATAAAGTGCTAGCGCTTTTGGCGCTACCAAAGATCGCGGCATATAAAATTTATAGGAAGTTTGCATGAAGATCGGGATTTTTACCCTGCCGCTAGTAAATAATTACGGCGGAATTTTACAAGCTTACGCGCTAAGCCGCGTGCTAGTGGGGCTTGGGCATGAGCCGTGGCTCATAAACTTGCGCCTGCAAAGAAGTAAACTATCGATTGCATATCTTAAATTTTTAGTGGCGCGTACGATAAAAAAGGAGCTTCGCGGCGCGAAATTTAATCCCTCTTACGAGCGCGATACTAGCGAGTTTGTGGCGGAAAATATCCCTTTAACCGCGCCTGTTTGCACGCCTGCGGATTTAAAGGCGCTGTGCGAGCAAGAGCGCTTTGAAGCGGTGATTTTAGGAAGCGATCAGGTTTTTCGCCCTAGCTATTTTGCGGATTTTGCAGATTGCTTGAGCCTTGGATTTTTGCCGGCTAACTGCACGCGGATCGCCTATGCTGCGAGCTTCGGCGGAGATGGGCTCTGTGGGCTTAAAAATCCCACGGATTTAAAAATCCACGCTGCAAATTTGGCTAAATTTAAAGCTATTTCGGTGCGCGAGCGCGACGGTGTAAAGCTTGCGCGCGAATGCTTTGGCGTAGATGCGCACTGGGTACTGGATCCTACACTTTTGGCTAACAAAGAGATTTACGATAAATTTTTAAGCCATGCGCCAAAGCGCAAGGGCTTTGCCTATATCTTAGATCCATCGCCTCGCTCGGAAGCGGCGATAGAGCTATTAAAGAGGCAAAGCGGACTAGAGATAGATGAGGTAAACGACCGCGGCAACCGCATCGGCATAAAAGCATGGCTGAGCGCTATTGCGGGCGCGGAGTTTGTGCTAACCGATTCATTTCACGGCTGCGTATTTTCCATAATCTTTAATAAGCCGTTTTTTGTGCTCGTTAACGCTAGTCGCGGCGCGTCGCGCTTTAGCTCGCTTTTGAGCTTATTCGGGCTTGAAGATAGGGCTTTGCAAGATCCCAAAGACGCGCGCTTGGACGCGACTATCGATTGGGATGGCGTAAATGAGGCGTTGCGCCGTAAAAGAGAGGACTCGATGAAATTTTTAAAAACAAGTTTAGGCTCATAAAATGAAAATAGCTATGGTAATTTCTGCTTTAGGCAAGGGCGGTGCCGAGCGCGTGCTAAGCGTGCTGGCAAATTTTTTCTGCCGCGAGAATGAAGTCTGCGTGATAAAATTTGACGCAGACGAGCCGTTTTACGTGCTGGATCATAAGATCGAGCTTCTTAGCTTGGATTTAGGAGTGGGCGATTTAGGAGTTTTTGGCAATATAAAAAAGCGCTATGATAAAATTTTAGCCTTGCACAGGCTTCTAAAAAGTCGTAAATTTGACGTAGTAATCTCGTTTTTAGATAATACCAATGTCCTTACGCTTATCGCAAATCTTGGAGTTGGGCAGAAAATCATCGTCTCCGAACACACCAATCATCGCTTTTTAAAAAGTCCGATTTGGCGCGCGCTAAAGCGGATCTTTTATCCGAGGGCTGCAGCTCTTAGCGTGCTTAGTAAATTCGATCTGGATCATTACACATATGTGCAAAATCGCGTGATTATGCCTAATCCGATGTTTGAGATCAGCCATGCTAAAGACGCCCGCCCGCCTAAAGAAAATATCATCCTAGCAGCCGGCCGACTCAATGTCTATAAGGGCTTTGATGTCCTTCTTAAGGCGCTTGCGCTTATAGATTTCAATCTTTTAAAAGAGTGGAAGGTGGTGATCGCAGGCGACGGAGAGGAGCGAAAGAGCCTTGAGAGTCTAGCTGCGAAGCTGCGCTTAAATGTGCAGTTTATCGGCTTTGTGCGCGATATCGAGAGCCTTTACGAGCGTGCTAAAATCGTAGTCGTAACCTCCAAGATGGAGGGCTTTTGCAATATTTTGATGGAGAGTATATTTTTTGGCACCGCCAGAATTTCTACGGATTGCATCGCAGGTCCTAGCGAGCTTATAAACGACGGCGTAGATGGGTTTTTGTGCCCGGTGGGCGATAGCGCAAGTATCGCTAAAAAGCTTGAAATTCTAATGAGCGACGAAAAGCTGCGCGAGCGACTCGTGCAAAATGCCTCCAAGCGCGAGGAGAGCTTTAAAATTGAAACGATCGGGCGACGCTGGCTTGATTTCATAGCCGCTACGATACACAGGGAGGAATAATGAGCGAAAATCCCCTAATCTCGGTCATCATCCCCGTTTATAATGTCAAAGAATTTCTGCGCGCTTGCGTGAAGCACATCACGGCACAGACCTATACGAATTTAGAAATTTTGCTCGTAGATGATGGCTCAAATGATGGCAGCGAGGCGATTTGCGACGAATACGCTGTGCGCGATCCCCGTGTGCGCGTGCTGCATAGACTAAACGGCGGACAGGCTAGCGCGCGAAACGCCGCTTTAGATGTCGCTCGCGGAGAGTTTATCAGTTTCGTAGACAGCGATGATTTGATAAGCCTTGATTTGATTGAGACGCTTTTTCGCCTGACGCAGAAATTTTGCACCAAAATAGCTATGTGCGGCTACGCGGCATTTAGCGACGAGAGCGAAATAAATAATTTCAAGGCGGCTTTAAATTCTAAAGAAAATCAAAATTCTAAAGAGATTAGCGATCCAGGAGGAGCTGCAAATTCGAATGCCAACGCAGGCGAATACAAAATATCGCCGCAAGAGCTTTTTAGACGCAGCTGCACGCAGGATCCGTATTTTAGCACCGCGGTTTGGCGCGCGCTGTTTGCTCGCGAAATTTTCACTGCTTTGCGCTTTCCTACGGGGCAGATCTATGAGGATGTGGCGATATTTTTTGATATTTTTAACGCTTCTATTACGGCGTGCACGGATGAAATTTTATATTTTTACCGCGTAAGGGCGGGCTCGACCGTAAACTCATTTGCGCGCAGGCATCTTGCGGTCATCGCTGCGGTGCGCCGCTATACTGAGGCGATCGCTGCGAATTATCCAAGCTTGGCGCGTGAGGCTAATTTTACTCGCTGCGAATCCGCGCTGAATACGGCGTTTTTAATTATAAAATCGAGTTTTGACTCTGCAAGTTCGGATGGGGATGCGACTTCTCCTTCCGAGGCTAATATGTGCAGCTTGGCAAACGAAGCGGATTTGCATGGCGCTGGTAGTTTATCTTGCGCATGCGGTAAAAATTCCGCATTTAAAAATTCCGTCGGGCAAAATTATATGCGAAATTCTAAGCAAAATTCCGCGTCGCAAAGAAAGACCGCAGATCCCCGCTCTCCTTTAAGCGCTGCAGAAGCTGCGGATCAGATCCGCTCACTGCACGCTTTGGTGCGCCAGCGGCTGGATTTTGGATTTTTCGCGACGCATGCAAGCCACACGCAGACACTGATGATGGTCTTATTTTACGCTAGCCCCGCGCTTTTGCGGCTATTTTATAAAATTTATCGGAAGCTAAAATGAAAATTTTATTCGTCATTGCAGCTCTTAGAAACGGCGGCGCCGAGCGCGTGCTGCAGGTTTTGGCGAACCATTTTGCGCGCGCAAACGACGTTACGATCGCGATTTTGGAAAACGACGAGGGCAGGTATAAATTTAGCGAAAAGATAAAATTTTTGCATCTGGACGTTTATAAAAACGGCGGCAGGTTCGATAAATACAGAATTTTGCGCGAGTGTTTCAAGCGCGAGCGCCCAAGCGTCATCATCAGCTTTATGGACTGGACGAACGTAGCGTGCGTGATCGCAAATTTCGGACTTAAAATTCCACTCATCGCGACCGAACACAACGCGCACGATTATCTGCCAAGCGGGTTTTTTAGCCGCGTGCGCGATCTGTGCTATAAAAAAGCAGACGCGCTTACGGTGCTTACGCGTTCGGACTTTGAGTACTATTCGCGATTTGTCAAAAACTGCTTCGTCGTGCATAACCCCTTTTTCGGCGAGATTTGCGATACCAATGGCGCTAAGCGAAATGTGATCTTAAGCGTCGGCAGGCTCGAGCCCGTCAAGGGGTATGAAATTTACTTTGATGCGCTAAGCAGGATCGATAAAAGTCTGCTTGAGAAGTGGGAAATTTTAATCGCGGGCGACGGCTCGCTGCGCGAAAGCTTGCGCGAGCTAGCGGCGCGGCTTGGACTTGAAGTGCGATTTTTAGGGCATAAGCAGGACGTGAGCGAACTGTATAAAGAAGCCAAAATTTTTGTGCTCAGTTCGCTTAATGAAGGGCTTTCGAACGTGCTGATCGAGTCTGCATTTTACGGCTGCGCACGGCTTAGCAGCGACACGGCGGGTGCAAAAGAGCTCATAAAGGACGGCTTTAGTGGCATTTTGTTTAAACGCGGCGATGCGAATGAACTTGCGAGCAAGCTTGAAAATTTAATGCGTGATGAGGCGTTGCGAGACGCTCTCGTGCAAAATGCAAATGAAAATTTAGACGAGTTTTCGCAAGAGCGCATAGTCGAGCTCTGGCAGGGCTTGATCGATCGGTTTGCACGCAAATAGTAGCGCTGTTTATTACGTCGCAGCGGCGTGCAGGGATTAAATTTAAACTTCGGTGTGCTAAGATAGGCTCTTGCGCCCGAGCGTAACAGCGCGTTTAAATTTGCCGCATCGCGCGATGAAATTTAGCCGCTTAGAGCGACGTAAAATGCGCTAAATTTAAACAGATTGCGCGGCGCATGCTCGCGTAAAAAGCGGAACTAAAGCTTAAATTTAGGGCGCGGCAGCGATATTTAAAAGGTAAAGGGATGAAGAAATTAAGCGTTTTTATCTATTCGATGGGAGGCGGCGGCGCCGAGCGCGTCGTAAGCAACCTCTTGGGCGAGCTTACGGCGCGCTACGAGGTGCATCTGGTGCTGATGAATGAGAGGATTTTTTATGAAATTCCAAACGGCGTGCAGATCCATTTCATCGAAAAATCAGCCCCTTTTGAAAACGGGCTGCTGAAGCTTGCAAAGCTGCCGTTTTTGGCGCTGCGATACAAAAAACTATGCGAGCGCCTAGGTATCGACATCCACTTCGTTTGGATGAACCGCCCGTGTTACGTGGCGGCGCTGGCGCGAGTTTACGGATTGGGCGGAGCGATGATTTTTAACGAATGCTCGACGCCGTCGGTGCTGTATAAAGATGCGAGCTTCAAATCCAAAATTTCAAAGCTTCTGCTTCGCAAGCTCTATCCGAAGGCTGATTTTATCTTTCCAAACTCGCTCGGCAATCTGCGCGATCTGGCGGATAATTTTGGGATTGATGAGCGCAAGATGAGCGTGCTATACAACGCGATCGATCTTGATGAGATCGGCCGCAAAGCTAGCGAGCCTATCGCGCAGGAGCGGCCGTTTTTCCTAAGCGTCGGCAGGCTCGATGCGGGCAAAAACCACGCGCTTTTGATCCGCGCATATGCAAATTTAAAAAATAACGACAAAGACCTGTTGATCTTAGGCGACGGCGTGCTGCGAGCCGAGCTTGAGGCTCTGATAGAGGAGCTCGGCTTGGGCGGTCGCGTGAAGCTTTTGGGCTTTGACGCAAATCCGTATAAATATATGGCCAGATGCTACGCGTTTGTTTTCGTAAGCCTTTTTGAGGGCTTTTCAAACGCGCTAATCGAGGCTCTTGCGTGCGGCAAGCTCGTGATTTCAAGCGATCATCAAAGCGGCGCGCGCGAGCTTATGGGGCAGAGCGAATGGGGCGTGCTGGTGGGCGTGAACGATCTAGAAAGCACTCAAGCGGCGATGCAAAAAGCGCTGGATGATGAAAATTATGTAAAATTTTATGAGAAAAAGGCTAAAATTAGAGCCTCGTTTTTCGATAAAAAACGGATAGCAAGCGAGCTGATCGCAAAAATAGAACAAATCGACGAAGGAAAATAGGCGTGGGTGAAGAAAAAAAGGCTTTTAGCGTCAGAGAGATCGACGAAGGATCGGACGATCAAAAAGGCGCGCAATCAATGGGTGCCGACAAAGCTGCCTTAAGCGAAAATTTCGCTAGTGAGGGAAATTTTGACGCAGAGTATTCCGCAAGCGGCGGAGAGAATTTTAACGGCGAAAATGCCGAGCTTAAGGGTAGCGAGGATACCGCGCCTCAGAGCGATAAAAATTCCGCGCTTGATGCAAAAAATTCTGCGAGCAAAAATTCCGCGCACGCCGGCGTTAAAAATTTAAGCGACGATCAAACGCGCGCTGTTTCTGCAAAAATGCGAGCACAAAAAAAATCCAAAAAGGCTAAAAAATCAAGCGGACGAAATTCTACCTCGGTAAATTCTGAAAATTCCGCAGGCACAAATTCTGCAAACTCAAATTTGAAAGGCACTGCGAATTCCACGAGCAAAAATTCTATAAATAAAAATTCCGCTGGCACTGCGAACTCTACAAATAAAAATTCCGCAAAAGCCGCTAATTTGGCTAAATTTAAAAATGCGAATTCCGCAAGTGCTTTAAATTCTACAAACGGCATAAATTCTGATAATTCTAAAAGCTTTACAGCAGAAAATTCCCAAAATTCTAAAAATCGGTCAGCTGGCGCGCTTCCTGCTAGGCGCAGAATTTTTGGCTTTATAAAAAATTATGAGTTTTCCAAGCATATTTTGCTGATGATTGTGTTCGCATTTGTCTTTAGCGTGGCGTTTCGCATGTGGTGGGTGCATTGGGCGAGCGGCTTTCCGAATTACTTTTTTTGGAACGGCGAGCTGATGATAAACACCAACGACGGCTACGCCTTTGCAGAGGGCGCGCGCGATCGCCTCGCCGGCTTTCATCAGCCCAACGATCTTAGCTACTTTAGTGCACCGCTTTCGATCGTGACGGCGTTTTTGGCTGAAATTTTGCCCTTTAAAATCGAGACGATCTTCGTTTATCTGCCGGCTTTGTTTAGCTCGCTCATCGTAGTGCCGATCTTGCTGATCTCAAGCGAGTTTCGCTGCATGCGCGCGGGCTTCATCGGCGCGCTTGTCGCGAGCGTGGCGAATAGCTACTACAACCGCACTATGGCGGGGTATTACGACACCGATATGTTAAATATCGTGCTTGCGATGTGTATCTTGTGGGCGCTCATCCGTATCTGCACGCGCGGTTCGCGCAGCACGCTGTTTTGGCTGGGCGCGTTTGTGATATTTTATATGTGGTGGTATCCCTCAAGCTTCTCGCTAAATTCCATGATGCTCGCCATGTTTTTCGCCTACACGCTGATTTTTAAGCGAAAAAGTGCGGTAAATTACGAAGCGATGATTATCATTTTGATCGCGCTTTGCTCCACGCCTTTGGTAGCTAAAATTTTAATCTCGCTTACGCTATTTTGGCTCTTTGCGTTTAGAGGAAAGCTATTAAATTTTAAAATTTTAGCGATTATCGGCGCACTTGCCGTAGTCTTTTTCGTCGCAAACGGGGGCCTTAGCCCGATCATCTTTCAGGCGAAATTTTATATCTTCCGCTCCTTTGCGGACAACGCCGATACGGCATTTCATTTTTTCAACGTCAATCAAACAATCCAAGAATCAGGCATCGTGCCAACTAAGATCTTTATGGAGCGCATCAGCTCGCACGTCGCGGTTTTCGTGATCGCAGCGATCGGATACGTAGTGCTTTGCTTTAGGCATAAGGAATTTTTGCTCTCGATCCCGCTTCTGCTTTTGGGCTTTGCGGCGAACAAAGCGGGTCTTAGATTTACGATCTACGCCGTGGGTGTGATGGGACTGAGCTTCGGATATATTTTGTATTTTTGCGTAAAGCGCTTGGATCTGCCAAAGATCG